>JBHLNK010000071.1:0-20368 GCA_048941625.1 Promethearchaeota archaeon
AAATCAGCAACCTTAATTATTCCCTCATTTTGAAATTTTGATAATATATTTTCACGCATCTCAGAGGAGATGTAGTAAAACATTTGACTTTTTTGATCAATAATTCCATAGATCCGCTCCTCCTCAATATATTTATTTATAAATTTAATCATTTGTTCAGCTGAAATATTGAAAGAATTCATTATGGTGGAAAATGTTGTAAGTGGAGCTCTTTTTAATAAATCTATGAAACATTTAGGACACACTTCTTTTCCAATAATATGTCTTAATTTCTTACTACATAGAATTAATCTATTCCCTTTAATCAATTTATATCTTATTGCTTCCCGAGCTAATTTTTCCTTTGATGGAAAAAATAAACCTGGTGTTTTTAAATATGAATTCCATGATTCAGGACAATTAGGATTAGTACATTCTAAATAATATTGCCCTGAGGATAATCTTTCTAATCTTAATAAATGCTTACAGACAGGACATTCACTATCTTCAACAACAGTACATTTATAATTTCTTTCAAGTGCTTTTACTTTTGAATAAAAAAGATTATGCTTTCGGCACTCATGTGTTTCTGTTGTTGCAATATGGTTAATACAAAAACTAGATTTACACTTTTCACATGTAAAATCAATTCTTTGACTTTCACAGAATAAACATTTCATAGTTTGAAATAAGCTTTTAATTTTTGAATCTATATTATATTAAAAAAAATTCTTACTTAATATCTTTTATATAGACCAGTTTTGTTGTTTTAATATCAATGGAATATAGATTTTTAAATTTATCATTATATCCTATTATACTCTCGAAAAATTACCCAAAGTTTACTTCAGGGAAAACAGGAATTCTAAGAAATGATAGTATCATGACAACGGTATTAAATACAATTATTATTATAATCATCATAATTAATGTCCAATTTTTTTTAGGCTCTTTAGATTTTATTATCTGAGAAGTACCATGCTTAGCCAGAGCAATAGGAAATAACCCAATGAATGTACCTAATGAAAAATAAAATACAGTAAAAATACCGTCAATAAAACCTAAATCACTCCCCAAAGAAAAGGTTAAACATTGGGAATATATAAAGAATTCAAAGATACAGGGAGCAAATCCTGCAACAATACCAAAAAGATAAGGTGTTTTCTTTTTTTCCCAATTAAATTGAAATATTTCATCCTTTCTTTTAGAATGAGGTATATATCCCCTTCTAGTGATAAAAAATAACAATATAAATCCTGCAAACATAGAAGTAAGAGAACCAAAGAAGTTTATAGTATAAGGTTCAATGTTGCTAATTCCAGGGATTAAATATTGTGGAATAAAACTAATAAGTATTGTTCCTGAAGCTATAATCAAATTCGAGGACATTAACCCTAAACCGTATACAATTAGAATATAAAAGCTTTTTTTCGGAGTTTTAGAAATTCCAAATGACCAAAAAAAAAATATAGCTTTATCCTCACATGGAATCAAAGTATGGAGAATACCTAAAAGAAATGCTGGAGCAAAAATCAAAAGTAATGGTGGTGGATAAAACTGAAACATAATTTTTGATATTTGAAATTTTTCTAATGTTTATTGGAGTATTCTTTTTGTCAATATATTCTCTATGATTATAATTAGAATTTCTTATTTTAAATAGTTAACACAAATTTCAGATGAAATTCAACTTGTTTGGTCATTTGAATCTTCAGATAGACAGTATTTACTTAATCCATAGAAGATCATCATCAAAAAAATAGTACTCATAAAGTTAAATGGAAACCAATTTTGGGTGATAAACCAAATTCCCATAAATGCTAGATCAAGAAAATTTAAGAAGAAAAAACTAGGTTTGATATACTTTCTTGTTATTTCAGAATTTCTAGGCATAAAAAATATCAAAACTATTAATAATGGTGTTAAAGCTAAGAGATGATGAGGCCAAGAATCAAAATAGACAAGCAACATTATTAATAAACCAAATATATAAGTTATGATTGAAGTGAATTCATTTACCTTTCGGAATAGATAAATGAGGAATCCTGATCCCCCAATTAGTGCAATTATTAAGAGAAATATCAATGTAGGGTTATTAGATATATTAAAAAAGACAAAAAAGTTTAGGATTAATTTTGTTAAACTAAATGAATGGTTCAGAATAATTGGTTCATCACCAGTAAAGTTAGTTGCCAAAAAACCTTCCCATAATGAAGGAAATGCTAAAAACAAAATCAAATTTAAAGCTAAAGGTAATATTACGCCAATTACTCTAATCAAACTTCTTATAAATTCGAATTTAAATTTCTTTTCTTCATAATTGAATTTTATTATAAGCAAGAATGGAATCATGAAAATCGTTATAGGTTTTATTATTATACTAAATCCTAGGATGATACTTGAAATGAAATCCGATTTCAAATTTTCTCTTGTTAAAAACATATAGAGAGATAATAAAATTAGGAAAGTTACGTATAAATTTATTTGACCTAGGATATAATTAAAGAGATTTGGTAACCCCATCAAGAATAAACTAATATATAAGATAACTCTTTTATCGTTCTTTTCATGGTCCTCCCGTCTTACATAAATAATTATTTTATAAAGGAGGTTACAAACGAACACATTGAGGAGTAAATTAATCAAATTAAAAACCACAAATCCTATGTCAAATCCCATTAAATAAAATGGTACAAAAAGTACAGCAGAAATTGGTAAATATCTAAATGGCCATAAATAATTCGCTCTATTATATAAATCGTTTATATCTGTGAGGAATTCCTTTCCTACTTTATAATAGACTAGAAAATCATTCATACCTCTAAAAAATATTAAGGTTAGAATAAAAGATAATATTAGGTAAGATGCTTGAATTATTACTGCATATTTAAAGATTGGATACTCCCATAACTCTCCAAATCTTTTTTTAATATTATTCAAATTTAACATTTTCATCTTAAACAAAAATCAATTCTGATTGGATTTTGTACTTCTTTTCTTAAAAATATAGAGAATGATCCCTATTGAAAAACCAACAAATAACCCTAATACCGTTGGTATTACATAAAATGGTAAAAAATCAAAGGAGATATCTATAATAACCACATTTTCTGTTCCATATAATTTATATGAATTTAGAATTCCTTGATCATTATAAATCGCAATAATTTTGACTTCCTTTGTTGGAACTCCTGGAGATATCATATCCTTAGAAATTTCTACATTTATGGTCGGTAAGACTCGGTTGTCAACATCGTACCAGGAAACTAAATTTAATCCCCCGATATATTCTCCTATTGGAATAGGAAATAAGAAAGGGACAAAGGAGGAAAATTGCGAGAAATTTAATGGTTGAATGTAATCACTTGGATTTAAAAAATAATTTAATTCAGAACTATTATCGTGAGTTCCCCACACATTTTCATAAGTCCAGCTCCATATATCAAAACCAATTACTATATTTGTTTCATTCTTCATTGTATTATCTATTTTCCATTTCATTCTTTTTCCTTTACTTAAATTATCAAAAATGCCGTTATCATCCCAATCACTACCAAAAATATGATCAAATTCTTCTTTATTACATTTATTGCAATTCCAAATTAACTCCTGGTCAACTGAGACTCCACTTCTATAACTAACAGCATTAACTGTTGAGATAAAACTTGTTGTAAGTAAAAACACCAGTATTATGTTGAAAAGTAATAATTTAAATTTCATTATCTCAATCCTCCTTATTTCTCTTTTGGGATTTAGATAGACAATACTTACTCATACTATAGAACGTTAAAATTAAGAAGAATGTTGCTTCAAAATTATATGGAAATAATGGATAGATTAGATACCAAATGCCTACAAAAGCTAGATCGAAAAAACTAAAGAAAAATAAACTCAACTTAATTGAATCCGTAATTTTTGATCTTCGAGGCAAATTAAACATGATTATAATTAAAATTGGTGTTAGATTTAAAAGATGGTGATCCCAAGAATCAAAATATGCGAGGAGCATAATAAGAATCCCAAAAACATAACCGTATATTATAGAATTTGTGTCAGTTCTTCTTATTATAAAAATAATAAAACCTAAACCTCCGATAATAATAATAACACCAAGTAAAATAAACATCTGATTAAATGGGATATTAAAAAAATAACAAAAATTTGTAATTAGCTTGGTAATGCTGAAAGAAAAATTTAGGGCAATTGGATTGCTTCCTGTGAAATTAGTATCTAAAAATCCTTCCCATAAAGGGGGAAACAAGAAAAATAAGATAAAATTTAGAAGAATGGGTATCATAACACCAATTATTCTTATTGAGCTTCTCAAAATATCAATTTTAATTTTCTTCGTATCTAAATTAAAATTAAATATTATAAGGAATGGAATAAGAAAAAAAGCAGTAGGTTTAATTATAATACTAACTCCTAAAATTAGACTACCTAATAACTGCCATTTTAAATCTCTATATTTTAAAAAGATATAAAGTGATAATAAGATAAAAAGAGTGATATAAAGATTAATTTGCCCATATATATAATTTAATACATGCGGTATTCCCATTAAATAAATACAAACATATAATACAACTCTTTTATCATCCTCCTCATGATCTTGATTCCTTACCAACATAATAATTTTGTAGAGATAAATACAAATTAATAGATTGAGAAATAAGTTAAAAACATTGAAAAAAACAAAAGCTAGATCAAAACTCAAAAAAGAAAATGGAATAAAAAATAAGGCAGACAAGGGAAAATACCGAAAATCCCATAGATAATATGTTTGATTATATAGATTCTCAATATCATTTAGAAAAATATTTCCTACATTATAGAAAATAATAAAATCATTTTTTTCCCTGTAAAATAAAAAAAATAAGATAATTGAAAGTGTAAAATAAACTAAATGAATGATTAAAGCATACCTAACAACTTTTATTTCCAAAAGCTCCTTTACTCTCTTTTTAACTCTGGAAATTAATTTCATTGAAGTTTTAACAAATTTTTATTTTAGTTTTAAATTCTTTAATTAAATTATTTAAAATAAATTTTTTAATAAATTAAATCAAAGGAAATATTATAATGATCTCATCAAACAAATTTGAAACAGCCACATTCGGAGTAATAGTTGGAAATCGTGATGTTTTTCCCGATAAACTTGCTAGAGAGGGCAGAATTGAAATTATAGATGTATTGAATGAATTAAAATATAATTATGTTATTTTAGAGGAAGGAGAGACGAAATTTGGAGTTGTTGAAACTTTTAAAGATGCAAAGAAGTGTGCAAACTTATTTAAACTAAATAAAAATAAAATTATTGGTATAATTGTTATTCTGCCTAATTTTGGAGATGAAAAAGGAATAGCAAACACAATTAAATTAGCAGATCTAGATGTTCCTGTCTTAGTTCATGCCTCTTCGGATGAAATGGATAAAATGGACAGAAAACATAGAAGAGACGCATTTTGCGGAAAAATTTCGGTGACCAATGTATTATATCAATATGGTATTCCATTTACATTAACCAAATCTCATACTTGTCCAATAAGATCAAACATTTTTAAAAATGATCTAAAAAGATTTGAGAAAATTTGTAGAATTGTGAATAAACTTAGAAGTACAAGATTAGGGCAAATAGGTACTAGACCCAATGCATTTGAAACAGTTAGATATAGTGAAAAGATATTAGAATTTAACGGAATAAGTATTGAACCAATCGATTTATCAGAGATTTTTGGGTACATCAATCAACTAGATGATGATGATCTGAAAGTCAAAGAAAAAGTTGAATTTATCCTGAATTATACTTCTACTAAAGTAATTCCAGAAAAAAGCTTAATCAAATTAGCAAAGTTAGCTGTAGTTATTGAAGATTGGGTAATTGAAAATGATTTAGATGGTTTTGCTTTTCAATGTTGGCCAAGTATCCAAGATAATTTTGGGATTGTGCCCTGTGCGGTAATGAGTATGTTTAGCGAAGGACTTGTTCCAGCTGCTTGTGAAGTGGATATTTCTGGTTTAATAGGAATGTTGATATTACAAATTGCTTCTGATAGTCCATCAGCCATATTGGATTGGAACAATAATTATGGTGAGGATCCAAACAAAATGGTTCTATTCCATTGTAGCAATCTACCAAAATCATTTTTTCAAAATACTGAAATGACTATTCATCCAATAATTTCCGATCAAAAAGGGGGAGATGTAAGTTTTGGTGCAATTCAAGGGCGGATTAAAGCAAAACCTTGCACTTTATTAAGAGTTGAGACAGATGACTTATTTGGTGAGATAAAAGCTTTAGTAGTAGAAGGAAATTACACAGATGATCAATTAGATACATTTGGTGGTTATGGAGTAATTGAAATCCCTAATCTACAAGAAATTTTAAATGTAGTATGTAAAGAAGGATTTGCTCATCATATTGCTGCATCTTTGAATAATGTTGGAGACATAATAATTGAAGCTCTTACAAATTATCTAGGATGGAATGTTCACACTTTATTATAAATTAAAATCAGGTTCTAAAACTCGATTAATCCCTTTTTGATCAATTATAACTCTAAACTTTTTATATTGAATTTTATCTACTTTTTTTCCTTTAAATGAAGATAACTTTAAAACAAGATTTAAATGATAAACTTTTGAAATAGGAACATCTTCAATCTTCTTTTTATCTTTATTCCATTTAGGTATAAATTGTATAGGATCGTCAGCATATCTTAGAAAATTTCTTACATTAAAACGAATTACATCTGATATATCTTTTCTTCTTGTATGGAATTGCTTTATTTTTTTATTAAATAGCGTGATTTTTTTCTCATATTGAATAACCTCCTCTGGTTTACCTCTCTCTTCTATTGAACTGATATTACTAGATCTTCTAATTCTTAATACTTCCAGTGGAATTTTTTCTTTTTTCTTAAAATTTACAAGTTCTTTACATTTTCCTATTTTTTCTTTATTAAATCCATCTACAACATCAATACGTCGATCTGGAAAGAATGATGACACAGCTTTCTGAGAAACTCCACGAATATTATCTTTAATCCTATCTTTTAGCATATATATCACAACAGTAGCAATAATAAATGGAATTGAATAGGTTGGAAAGAATGAAAGAATTAAAAAGCCAAAAAATAATGAAAAAAACATTGCTATTCCCGCGGCTACTGAATAAAGTATTTCTAAAGATTGTGATTTTGGATCCTTTTTCTTTTTTTCTAAATATAAAACACTTTGTACATATTTTTTCATAATTCCTTCTTGGTAGGAAAAAGTCTCATTGTTATTATTTTCAATAATTATTAGTAAGCTCTTCAAATTTTCACGATATTCTTGTTCTCTCTCAATTAATTTAATCATACTTGTTTTAATCTCTTGATTGACTTTATCCTCAAACACATTTAAAAATCTTGTAAGCCACTTTTCAATCTGTAAACTTATATATTCATCAGCAAAATCAAAAACTTCCCGTAATTTTATTGGAATTTGGTTCAGGAAAAAACTTTTTCGCATTAAATTCAGTTTCATTTTCAATTTTTTTATTGAAACAACATAATTTTTCATCAGATCTGATATCAAGAATTGCTTTTTTATTTCATTATAATTGTTCTGAATATAATTGAACTGATCCCTTAAAGAAACTTTTATTATATCAGCAAGTAAACATAATTCTCTTTGGATTTTCGTTATGATATATCCACTAGAATTTTTGTATTCAATCTCCTTCATTGAGTTTAAGATTGTATTCATAGGAGAAAGTTCATTTTTTGTATCTAATATCTCCTCAATTGACATTTTTGGAGTTTTAAACCTTATTCGATTATTTATGTCCGAATAAAATTGCTCTTTACTATATGAATTTTTGTTTATTTGAAGTGAACTTGGAATAAAAAAGTAAGTAGTAAGAGAATAGGTGGTTTTCTTTTTCTCTGTTAGTTCTAAAGAGTAATCTATTTTTGATTCAAAGTTATAAAGATCATGACGTTCGAGTAGCGATCCTTTCCAATTTTTGAGTTTTATATCATCCTTTGTTTTAAAAATTGTCAACCTATCAACTCAGAATGCTTTATTCTAATAAAAGAGATAATATATAGAATTCTTTTAGATTCTTTTGTAAATTAAGAATAAACGAAAATCTAAAAATTTATTTCTTTCTCTTTATAGAAATTTCTTTTTGAAAAAAACCTGACTTTATAATTTTTCTTTTCTCTGCGTCTAGATTTGTATTAATTTCAAATGGACAAAAATTCTTTGTTCTGTTCTGATAATCCAATATACGATTTCGAGTTAAGTATATTGAATATTTTGAAATATCACATCCTATCCATCTCCTCTTCAATCTTTCTGCAACTACCAGAGATGTACCTGATCCACAGAAAAAATCAGCAATTAAATCTCTTTCATTGGAACCTAGTTTTATTATTCTTTCAATTAATTTATGATGTTTTTGTGTTGGAAATCCAGACCACTCTCTACTTGCTGGTTGCATGCAGGGTATTTTCCAAACATCATCCACTTTTTTATCAGTAACAATCCTATATTTAATTTGACCATTTTCATCTTTAATGTTTTTCAAAACACCATCTTTCATCTCTCTCATTAATTGTTTTCTTGGTTTTTTTCGAGGAATTCTCAGTGGATTAAAAGTATAATTCTCGGTTTTTGAATATATTAAAATATCATCATGAGCTCTTGGTAAATTGCGTTTTCCAGCAGAATATTTGTTATAGTAATACCAAACAATATTATTTACAAATCTTTTTGCCCCAAATATTTCATCTAAAATAACCCGAATATAATGACTAGCATGCCAATCTAAGTGAATAAATAATAATCCTTTGTTTGAGAGTAATTTTCTAATTAAAAATATACGATCGTATAACATCTGTAAATAAGAATCTAAATCTTTTTCCCAATGATCATAATATGCAATATCAATGTATTCTTTATCTGAGCTTTCAATTTCTATCTGATAATTAGAGCCAGAAAAGAATGGAGGATCAATATAAATTAAATCTATTTTTCCTTTAAAATTATTATTCAATAAATAGCATATGACATCTAAATTATCACTCCAATAAAGCCTGTTGATCCCATGGTTATAATCAGAATTTTGATGCTTAAATGAATGATTCTCGAAAGCTTTAAAAAAATTGGGGAAATAATTTGTTAGATCTTCAATTTTAGATAAGTTTTTGCTTTTGTTTTCCCAGATTAATTTAACCATATGAATAAAAAAAATTAATTTATTCTTTACCAGATTTTTCTAAAAGATTATCAAATTCTCTATCACTCAGAAATCCCTTATGTATCATGATATCTTTTATTGATTCAATAAGTTGGGGAGCACCTTTAGATTCCGCGAGGGTTTGTTCAAGCGTAATTATTTTTTGATTCAATGTTAGAACCTCATTTTCTTTGGCTTCTTTTTCTTCTTTAAGACTTTCAATTTCTACATACTTTTCTGATACTTCCTTTTTCAAATCATCTTTTAGACCTTCAATCTCATTATTTTTTTGTTGGAGTTCTGATTTAAGATCGTTTTTCTCTTTCTCGAAGTTCTCTGTCTTTGAAGAAGTGTTTTTTATTTCATTTTCTAAATCCTCAATTTTTGAATTGGCTTCCTCAAGTTTAGTTTCAAGTTCCCCTTTAACTGTTTTTAGTTTGTTTATCTCTGCATCACCGTATAGTTTTTCTTCTTTTACTCTTTGAAAATTCTTATTCATATCGAGAGTTTTTTCATCTAATTCTTCTAATCTCTTCTTAGTTTCTGAAAGATCCTCTTTTGTTGCTTTTAACTCATCCGAAGTTAAACCTAAATCCTTGGTTTTTTGTGCTAATTGTTTTTCTAAAGTATTTATTTTTGACCTAAGGTCGAGTAGGACTTTCCCTTCGACTGATATCTTTTTGTCTGGTTTTTCCTCTGCTTTTGCCCAATCTATTGACAACTTTCTAACCTTCTTTTTTTATTTATGAATATTATAATTTTAAGTTTCTATATATTTATTTTCTTAAAATGTATTATTTATAAATTTTGCATTAAAGGATTAAATATTAATTAAAGCCTTTAGTTATTAATGAGATGATTCTTCAATTTCATTTAAAAAAGATTCAAATTCCTTATCACTTAAAAAACCCTTTGTCTCCATAAGCTTCTTTATTTTATTTATTATTTTGAGTGTCATTACTGCTTTTGACATTTTGGTTTCAAAATCTTTAAATTTTTTAATTTGGATTTTGATTTCTTTAGACTGATCCTTTAATTCTAATTGTAAAGCTTCAATATCCTTATTTTTTTGTTTAATCTCATTATTAAGATTTTGGATATGTTCCTCTTTATTCAAAATCACTTTTGCTTTCTCTAAAATTTCTTCCTGAATTTTTTGAATTGTTTTATCCCTTGATAAAATTTTATCTTCCAATTCAGAATTTTGTTTACTACTTTTATTCAATAAGTTCTCGAGATTCGTGATTTTGGCAACTGTTTCAGTAAGATTTTCGTCTAATTGCTTTTTATCTGTTATCAATTTTGCCATTTGTATATCTGAGTGCAATTTTTCTTCTTTTATTTGATCTAAAGATTTTCTAGCTGTAGATTTTCTTTCTGTGAGTTCTGTTAAACTCCTCTCGCGACCAGCTAACTTTTCTTTAGTAATGTTCAACTCCTCTAAGGTTTTTTCTAATTCATCTTCTAAATTCTTTATCTTAGATCGAAATTCTAGTAAGACTTTTCCGTCTATTGATAATTTTTTTTCTGGTTTTTCTTCAGCTTTAATCCAATCAATACTAATATTAAATCACCATTTCAATGGTTATATTTATAACTCTAATGTGAGAGTAATTTTTTATAAAAATTAATTATTTCAGTTAAAAAAAATAATGATTTAATAAAATAATATCAATTTAGATTTAAAATTAAATGCCAAATATAATCTTTGGAACCGCAGGTTGGGATTATAAAGACTGGTTTGGACATTTTTATCCAAAAAAATTAGATAAATCAAAAAAATTAGAATTTTACTCAAAATTCTTCAAAATAGTTGAAATCAACTCAACTTTTTATAACTTACCTTCCGAAAGTATGATTATAAATTGGAATAATCAAGTTTCAAAAAATTTTCATTTTATTGTTAAAATTTGGCAAAAAGTTACTCATAATTTGGATGAATCTTCTTTAGATGAAAATATATTTGAATTCTTTAGTAGATTAAATCCATTAAAATCAAAGATTTTCGGATTTCTCTTGCAATTTCCACCATGGTTTAAATTTTCAGAAAACCATCTAGAGAAATTGAAAATACTACTTGAAAAGATTCCCCCAAATAATAATTACATTATAGAATTGCGTGATAATTCTTGGTATGATAAAAAAATTCTCTCTGAATTTATTAATGGAGAAAATGTAATTCTTGGAACCACATACATGCCTAAAATTATACCATATTATTTAAAAAATCAAAAAAGGTATTATATTAGATTAATAGGTGATAGAAAACTTACAAAATTTAACAGAATTCAAAGAAATCAAACTAAATCAGTAGATCATCTTTATAATAAAGTTATAAAGCTAATTGAAAATCCTAATATCTACGAGATCTTCATTATCGTAAATAACCATTTCCAAGGAGCAGCACCTGAATCAGTGAATCAATTAAAAAGGAAATTTGGCTTATTATTTCACAATTTTTCAAATCAAAAAAACTTGACAGATTTCTTGGTTTAATCCGCTATTTATCTCAAGTTTGTCTTAAGAAAGTTTTAAATATATCTTATTTGACTATAATTTTATGGAAACCATCAATAATTTAAAGAAATTATTTAAAAAGGAAAATTGGAGATTACTTGCTCTTGTTATTTGGCTACTTGTGGGTGTAACCATAATTCAATTTCTACCGATAGTAGGAATCTTCATATTTTTACCATTTTTGACATTCCTAATGTTTTTATATTTATTATCCATCATCTCAAAAAAAAACGTGTTAGAATATCAACCGTGGAAAATCGCTTTACTCCTAGTTTTGTCACTACCTTTACTATTACTACTTTCAATTATACTTATTCTATTATTTGCATTTTCCATCATATCATACTTTTTCTTTACATCTTGGTTTATACTATACGCCTGCTATCTAACAGGAATCGGAATAGATAAAAAATTACATAAATATCCGAGTTCAAAACCCTTTATTAGATCACTAATGTTCTTCGGTGGATTAGTTGGATCTTTATTATTATTATATTTATTTGTTATTGGTCCAACTCTAATTGACATTTCTGACATCTCGACTGTAGCAATTCCTCCTTGGTTAAACCTAGCATATTTTATCGTCGGAGGTGCTATTATTGTACTGGCAGTTATCGGTATCGTATTAATGTTCAAAAAAATTTTTAATGCCTGGCTAGGTGTGTTTTTTATCATGATTAGTGGATACACTCTATTCTTAGTTGTTAAAATCTACTTGGGTTTAGATGATTCTAATGTGGAGACTGTTTCTTCTATTTGGACGGATATTGGATTATTGATAGTAGATTTATTCATCATACTCTATTCTCTTAGCACATTGATGGGTTCTAACGCGGAGCTACTTGCTAAAAGATTTAAACGCATGGGAGTCGATACTGCTATTGTTTGGCTAATCTTTTCCAAAGTTGCCTATGAATTCATACATCATTTCCCTTATAGTTTATTTGAGCAAATACATATACCTTGGATTCAAGCATTTTCTGCCTTAAATAATGATACTATAAATTTTTGGAAAAATGTTTCAGTACTGATCTTTTTTATTGCTCTTCTATTAGTCATAGGTATATATGAAATTAGAAAATTTAATAAAACTCAAACAGAAATCAAAAAAGAAGCAACTGCTGATGTAAAAGAGTTATTATCACCTGAATCTACTGTAACTTCGCCGATAAGCGTAAAGACTGAGATGTCTGAAGGTGTTGAACCTGGTGATTGGAATGAAAAAGAAAGCGAATATTAAAGTTTTTTACCCTATAATTTTCTTTATTTTTTTTGTATTCTTATTTTAGAAATTAGAAATTTTATATAGATTAATAGTTTAATAATTAGATTTATTAAACAATAATTCAGAAATTGTCATACTTAATCTAATTGGTGTTAAATATGAGTAATTATGAAAATACATCTGAAGATCTCTTATTTGAGAAATTTGAAAAGTTGTCTTTAAAGATTGAACAATTAACTGAAGAAATTTCTAAAATGAAAAATAAATTAGATAAAAATTACAAGCTTAATCGCACTTTTGGCTTAAAAACAATAAGAAACTCAGAACCATTAGATTTTGCTAGAGACGTTATGGGTATCGGAAGCCCTACAAAAAGATATTTACTTTCATTAAGAGCTATAACTGAAGTATGGAAAGGTAGAAAAAATGATATTTTAATTTCTATAAGACAGCAAGAAAAAGAAACACATATGGATTTAAAAGCTCTAGGTATAAGGATCCCCATTACTGATATAAAAAGTATTCGTATACTTACACAGGAAGTGCTCTCCTTGCTATATATTACATGTGAATTAAAAGGATTAGCTATCAATGAAATTCTCAGAGAAATAATAACAGAAATTAACAATGAAGGACAAAAAATGGTTCAAGAAATTAAACAAAAATTTGTCTTATAGAATTTCTTTAGATTTAATAAAAAGAATTATTTTAATTTTGAAATATACTTGGGAGGAATATACTCTACTAAATACATATCTCCAGACTTAAAAAATTTGATTCCTTCTTTTTGGGCGATATTAGTATTAATAACAATTATAATTGGATTTTTTGTTCTACGTTTTCCAACGGAAATTGCTGATTCAATAGTATCAGATAGATGTACGTATTGCCGTCCAATTTTTTTCAATCCATCATATTTAATCTTTTCATAAGCTTTTAAATTTGTTCCATGATATAAGTTAGGAGGTAAAGAATTGGTTTCTTTCATAACAATTTTTTCATCAAAACTGTGACCATAATATGCCCTGATTTTGTCTGTAATGATTTCAAAACGTTTTTTATCTGACTGTCTAATTAATTCTTCAAGAGTCTCTTTTGTTATTCCTAGATCCTTATATTTTTCATTGAGAACACCTAATATTGAGTATAAATCAGCAAATCCTTCTGAATCAAGAACAATTCCAAATTTTTCAGGATTATGACGTAAAATGTAAGAAAGAAATTTAGATACTTTTACAAAGCAGTTTCTCATAAAATAGTAATGTAATTTTCATTATATATAGATAATACTTCTAGCTCTATCTGCATAATATTGATTATCGTGAAACAAGAATTTTACGATCAAAAATCTTAATTTTAACTATAATACCTTATAGAAGCTCATATAACCAAAAGACATATATTTATTTTGATTTAAATGATTAATCATGATTACTAAATTAATAAAAATGGAGTAATAAAAAATGGATTATAAAGAATTAATTTTTGAAAAGAAAGATAGAATAGCACGTATAACTATAAATCGTCCTGATCGCTATAATGCTTGTAATTTACGAGCAGTTCACGAACTTATAGACGCATTTAATCAATGTTGGGATGAAGAAATAGGTGTTGTGGTTTTCACAGGTATCGGAGAAAAAGCATTTTGTACAGGTGGTGATCAAACAACTCGTCAGAAAGGAGGTTATGAAGGAGAACTTCTACTACCATTAGAAGTAGGTTGGCAACGAGTAACTTATCTAATCCGTACTTTACCTAAACCAGTAATCGCTAGAGTGAATGGCTATGCAATTGGAGGAGGACACGTATGGCATGTAAACTGTGACTTGAGCATAGCAGCAGATCATGCTCAATTTGGGCAAGCTGGACCTAGAGTTGGTTCATTTGATCCAGGTTTTGGTACCGGAGATTTAATGAGATCAGTTGGCATAAAACGTGCTAAGGAAATATGGTTTCTCTGCCGCCGATATACTGCACAAGAAGCTTTACAAATGGGATTAGTGAATAAAGTTGTTCCTTATGAGAATTTAGATAAAGAAGTAAATCATTGGTGCCAAGAATTATTAGAAAAAAGCCCTACTGCACTTAAAATGTTGAAATATGCTTTTTTATCAGAAACTGATGGTGTATCAGGTATCACGCAACTTGGAGTGGGAGGTTTGTCAATGTACTATAATACTGAAGAAGCAATGGAAGGAAAAAATGCTTTTCTAGAAAAAAGGAAACCAGATTTCAATAAATATAGAAAAAAGTGAGTTATTTTATAAGCTAAATTCAATTTATTATTTATTTTCTAAAACTAATTTATCCTCTTCAAGAATAATTCTATCATTATTTAAAGGACTAAAATTATAAGTTACCATCATCGCATTTACGATTATATTTCCTAAAAATTTCAATTTTAATGTATTAAACAAATCGTTTATCATCTGAAGGTCAGCTGGTATTGAAACACCAAAAAAAGGATTTAGAAATAAATATAATACCGCTCCTAAAACTATACCAAGAATCATTGTAAAAGTGCTATTATAAGGAACCAACCATAGCACCAAAAAAAGGATTATTAAGTTAGGTATTAATCTGTAAAGTCTGAAGTTATAGCGTATATCAAGTTTACGTTTAAGATGAATTAATATGTATGGTAAAAGAAACAAAACAGATAATACCATCACAATTCCAATTCCTAGGATTCCATAAAAATATATAAAAATTGGAGAAGTTGCCATTATTATTAAAAGTGTTATTGTAAAACCTTTCGCTGCTAAATTGGCATTTCCTGAACCGATTAGTGCATTCCCAAATAAAGTAGAATATCCATAAAGGAATTGACCTAAAACAATTAGAATAAATAAAGTTTGAGCCATAAAAAACATATCCTGATTGAAAACAGAGCCTTCATAAAAAAGTTCCCTATGCAAATAGAGTAATAATTTTCCAGATAATGCCACCATAGCAGTAAGGAATCCTAAAGCTAAAATACTTGATATCCTTGTAGAAGCATTTATAGATTCTTCGACAGTATCATGGCAATTTTTAATGCATGCTTCAGCAATTTCAATATTCAAAGGTGCAGAGTAATATAAAATAACTGATTTAACAGCACCATACGCCATTACAACTGTTAATAAACTAAGACCAAGATTCTGAAATGAAGCATTAAAAACTGCTAAATAAATTGCAGCAATAAAATATAAGATATCCTCAAAAAATTTTGAATTCTGAATATTTATCATCATAGAATATATAGAATTTTTCATATAGATCAAAATTTGATGATTTTCAATAAGATCTCTTATTTCAAGGGAAACTTGCTTTCTCATATTTCGAGGTCTTAGAGGTGCTTTGATAATTTCAAAAATAGAATAAGGTGCAAAGCGTTTGAAATAATAAATTAAAAGAATTAAGGTAATAATATTAAAAAACGGATAAAACGCAAACCAAAAGGGATTCAGATTATACGATATAAAAATGAGTGCAAAAATCAAGATGAAGATACCATTAAAAATTGTAGTAAAAGCAATTATATCGTATCTATTTTTAATTTCTAATCCGATTTGAAAAATATAAGTAGCATAGATTAAAAATGAAGAAAAACCTGAAGCAAAGATGCATTCTCTCAATAAAATATTAGTAATAAAAAATCCGAAAATGAACGGAGTTGCTATCATTAATAACCCTAATCCTAAACCGATCAGGAATAATAATTTTGAATATGTTGTTGCTTTTATACGTCCAAGTTCATCATTTATAACAAATGCTGCTTTTATTTCTGCTATAAAATATCGAGAAATTCCAATTCCGATCAAACTTACGATACCATTGATTGCAGTGGTTAAACCAAAATAAGTTAAAAGATTACTATCTGTTCCCAAAATTATAAAAACCCAAATACAACCAGCATTAATTAGAGAGAAGAACATATAGAGAGAACCTGAAGTAACAGCGCGCGAACTACCTTCATGTTCAAAAAATTTTTGATCTCTTTTGAATTCAATTTGAATCTTTTTTTTATCGGATTTAACTACCATAGATCCCGAGTGTTCTCAAATCTAATTATAGATTGTGAATTAAAGGCTCATAAAAAAGTTTTAGTAATCAATTTGCTAAATGAATATTTCAGATTTATGCTTATTTATAGAATAATAAGAGGGATTTTTATGAAGAAATTTATAATAAAATTATCTAACTATTCTTGGAAAATTATATGAAAAATGAAGCAAGAGGAAATAGTATGTGAAAATTGTGGGGAAAATACCTCATCAGAAATATATGAGTGTATAGAATGTTTCAATCCTTTATGCGATGAATGTGCTAACATTTGTAAGAAATGTGGAGAATATCTATGTGATGGATGCTTTCATGAACATAAAAGAAAATGCAAATAAATGAAAGGCTCTTATATCCTAGTTATTTCAGTTAAGCAAGATATTGAACTTATTATTGGTGCTCTTGGTAAAATAAAGTTTGTTAAAGGCTATTATTTCTATATTGGCTCCGCTATGGGAAATTATGGCTCTGCTACATTGGAAAATCGAGTTAAAAGACATTTATTGAGTAAAAACCAAAAGAAAAGGTATTGGCATATCGATTATTTACTTAATGATGTTCACACATATATAACCAAATTGTATCTTATACCCTCAAATAAGCCATTAGAATGTAGGATTGCTGAGGAGCTTTCTAAAATTAGTACATCTTCTATAAACAAATTTGGTTCTTCTGACTGCAATTGTAAGAGTCATTTATTTTATATGAAGGACCTAAATCAGTTTAAGCTTAATAATTTAAATATATAAGTAAATCAAAAATGAGAGAATACTAATTATTAACAATTCCGTCATTATAGCATACTTTTTATCCTTTAAATTCGGTAACCAAAAAAACAACTTCATTCTCAACCAATCAATAATAGGGTGGATTAAGTATTTATATTTGACTTTACTTTCTGAGTTTTTCATTTTTCTGAATTTTTGAATAGGTCTCATTATATGCCAATCAATTATATCTGGTAAATAAGAAAATAAAATTGCTAACCAATATGGTATAATGAAAATAATTATGGTTGTTGCTGATGCACCATAAATAATCACATGCCAAATGATCCAAAACTTATCTCCTTTAATTATTTCGGGAGTATGATATGTTAAACTCGATAGGATATCAGATAATATATGAGAAGAAAATGCAAAAACAATTGTAAAAATGATATTTAGAGGGAATAAGAAATATTTAAAACATAAAATCTGTATTATAACCGCTGTAAGAAAATGAGTTATAGCTTCCAATTATGTCTCCTTAGAATATAGCTGATATTACCAATTAAAGAAAATCCTTAAAATTTTTTAAACTTGCATTTCATTTTTACATATCAAAAAATTAAAAAAAGAAAAGTGAAAAAATATGGGAATGTTAGATGGGAAAGTTGCTATCATTACTGGCGCTGGACGAGGTTTAGGCCGTGAAGAAGCTTTAGCGTTTGCGAAAGAAGGTTGTAATTTGGTTGTAAACGATTTAGGTGCCAGTTTTGATGGTAGTGGTGCTGAAACTAAAGTTGCTGATCAGATAGCTGAAGAGTGTAAAAAACTAGGGGTTAAAGCTGTTGGAAATTATGATTCTGTTACTGACTTTAATAAAGCGAAGGCTATGATTGATCAAGCAGTATCAGAATTCGGAAAGTTGGATATATTAGTAAATAATGCTGGAATTCTTAGAGACAGAATGCTTTTTAATATGTCAGAACAAGAATTTGATGATGTCATAGCAGTTCATATGAAAGGAACCTTTAATATGACTCGTCACGCAGCAGCTTATTTTAGAGAAATAGGTAAAAATAAACCAGAGTTAGGCGTATTTGGAAGAATCATCAATACTGCCTCTGATGCTGGTTTATTAGGAAACGTGGGTCAAACTAATTATGGTGCTGCTAAGGCAGGGATTGCTGCTTTTACAAATATTGCATCAATGGAGTTAAAAAAATATGCTACTGTTAACTGTATTGTACCTGTTGCTAGAACACGACTTACAACTGATGCTACACCGACTATGAAGGATGTTATGAGCAAAACAGATGAAAGAGGATTTGATGTTTTTGATCCTTCTAATGTAGCACCTATGGTTGTATTTCTCGCTTCAGAAGAAGCAAAAAAGATTACTGGAGAAGTATTTCGGGTGGTCGGTGACAGGGTGTTTTCATTAGTTGGCTGGACAACTTATAAGCAGATAGATAATGCGGGAGAAAAGTTCACTCCTCAGATTCTAGCTGATAGAGTTAAAAAAGAATTATTAAAAGGTAAACCAAGAAAAGAAACTTTAATGGATTCAATCGGATCTCTTATTAAGATGTAAGTTTCTATTATTTCTTTTTTTTTCTATTTTTTTTGTTTTTCTATCAATAAAATCAAGTCAAATTTAACCGTTCAGTAATATCTTTAAATATTCCATAAATAAGCCTAATTATTTTATCAAAATCTTTTTCAGGTATATCAGAACTAGAAGTTTTCAATTTATTAAGAAGGAATTCTAATCTATTTAAAGCAAATTCTAACTCTTTCACTTGATCGTTATTTTGCGTCTTTTTAATCTTCTTTTTTAGAAATATTATTTCACTGATTAGCATATTAACTAATTTTTCCTTCCTTGACTTAATAAAGTCTTGGTATTGCCATATCATCGCTTTACTCATATCTTACACCTTAAATATTAATTTAATTTCTAATTAGAATAAGAAGAAGATTAAATTAATGTCTTTTAGAGACCAATAATTGAGGAAAATATATTAGAAACAGATTTTAATAGACTTTAATTTAAATAAGATTTTTGGAGGTTTAAGTAAGAAATGTAAAGGAAAAACCTATTTATCAATTAAATCTTCGAAGAAATCATCCCCATATTTTTCTTCTCGCTCTTTATCCATTTCAATTTTTCGCTCTTTACCCATATAGTACCATCCAAGGAATCCTCCAACTATTAAACCCAAAGCAATTCCTGTTATTGACATAAAACCTAAAGTTACTAAAGCATAGAGAAAATGGCCTCCAAAGAGCAACCAAATTAAAATACTTGGAGCTATAGTTGATAAAATACCCGCAATAAAACCAATTTTTACACCATATTTTAAGGGTGATTGTTCAGGTTTATGATATTTTAAAGCGAATAACATGCCAACAAAAAGGCCTATCCCTAGTTCTGAATCCTTAAATAATACAAATCCATACCATGAAGGATTTACAGCAATTAAAACAAATGAAATTATAACTGTTAGTACAATTCCTGTAACACCGTTGTTTTCCTTCATTTCATAAAATAAGTAAGAAATCTTAATCACTTCATCTATTTATTTTCTTTCTAAAATAATTAAACGTTGAGATAATAAAAAAGCAATTATTTAAGAAAGTTATTATCTATTTTCACTATTTGTT
>JBHLNK010000072.1:0-19993 GCA_048941625.1 Promethearchaeota archaeon
TGATTTCATATATATTTTATATGAACTTAAATTTATTTAAAAATTAGTGCTATAGATTAATTAAGTAATTTATTTTTGAGTGAAAATAAAATGGAATCAATGATAATAACTCCTAATTCAAAAGACCCAGAAGTTCAAATCCTCTCAGCTGAATTAGAAAATCGTGATTATGAAGTCCGGTACTTTATTCCATCACTAAATAAAGTAAAAATAGGGTTTGAAAATAGTTTATTTAAACAATTTGAATCACTTGAACCTCAAGCAGCTTTAGTAAGAGGTTTTGGGGCTGCAGCTACTCAAAAAATATTTTTCAGACTTGATATTCTAAGAGCTATTGAAGAATATAAAATTAAATTGATTAACTCAAGAGAGTCTTTAGAAATTGCTAGTGATAAATTTTTAACATCAATTTTTTTAGAAAATTATGGCATTCCAACCCCAAAAACAATTATATGTGAGGATCCACATAAAGCATTAGAAGCTTTTGATGATCTGGGTGGTGATTGTGTTTTGAAACCTTTGTATGGCTCAAAAGGAATTGGAATAACTAGGCTAAATGATAAAGCATTTGCAGAAAATGTAATATATTCACTTGCACAGATAAATCAAGTTTTCTATTTACAAGAATTTGTCGAACATCATAATCGAGATATTAGAATTTTGGTATTAGGAGATAAAGTTATCGCAGGGATGTATAGAGTGAGTGATAGTTGGAAAACTAACATATATGCTGGTGCAAAAGCAGAGCCTTTACAAATATCAAATGAAATGAAAAAACTTGCGGTAAAAGCAGCAAATATAACTAAAACAGATATCGCGGGAGTAGATCTTATAGAATGTGAAGAAGGTCTTAAAGTGTTAGAAGTAAATTCAATCCCTGGTTTTACAGCTCTGCAAAAAGTCACAGATATCAATATTGCTAGTGAAATTATAGATTATTTCCTTAAAAACGCAAAAGTATAGATATTAATGATAATAATATAAAAAAAAATTAAAATTTCAAAAAGTTGGTCATTTTAATTAGAGATCTTCTATTAAACCGATTAATGCTGCGATAATTACTAAAACACAAGCCCAAATTCCTGCACCAAATAGTACTAATAATATAGCTAAGATTATTAGAACTAACCAATGAAATGGTAGGGGATTATTAGGTCTTATAGCCACTAAAAATGTCAAAATAACTACTACCAAACCGATTATGAAAATAATAATATAATCTAGTACATTTTCTAATGGTCTTACATATGCATAGTTTTCTATTTGAGCAAGACCTAAAATCAATGTCAGTAAACCAACGATAGCACCGAGTATCACTAAAAATTTCATTAACTGTTCATTCTTATAATGTTTTTTCATTTTATTTCAACCTATTTTAAATAGTTATTTGTATTAAGTTTTTAAACAATAAAAAAATTTAAGATTTGTTATTCTAAAATGTCAATTATTTTAAGAAGTGATTAAATAAGTATGATTCAAAAGATTTTTTATTCTAATTGTAATAATTTTGCCCATACATATTCTATAGTTGCTAGAGATCCTCAAACTGAGGAATTGGGCGTTGGAGTTCAAAGTCATTGGTTTTCAGTAGGTAATGTTGTTTCATGGGGAGAAGCTGGAATAGGTGTCGTTGCAACACAATCACTAGTTAATAAGTCATTTGGCTTACGAGGACTTGATCTTTTAAAAAAAGGCAAAACTCCTAAAGAAGCTATTGATATCCTGCTCTCTGATGATGAAGGGAGAGAAGTAAGACAAGTTTCTATTTTAGATACTCAAGGAAGAATAGCAACCCATACAGGGATAAAATGTATAAAAGAAGCTGGTCATATCATTGGTAAAAATTTCTCTGTCCAAGCAAATATGATGATTTCTGATCAAGTTTGGTCAGCTATGGCAGAAGCTTTTGAAAAAAACCAAGATTTGTCATTACCTGAAAAAATTGTAAAATGTTTAGAAGCAGCTGAAAATGCTGGAGGTGATATTAGAGGAAAACAATCTGCTGCCCTTTTAATAGTAGCAGGTAAAACTCCAGAGAATAAATGGGAGGATCCTACTATGGACCTTAGAGTTGAGGACCACAAAGAGCCATTAAAGGAAATAAAAAGATTAGTGAAAGTATGGCGGGCATATGAACACATGAATAATGGGGATCTTGCTATCGAAAAAGGCGATATGCGCAAAGCCCTTAACGAATATAATGCTGCTATGAATAAATTTCCTGAGAATTTAGAAATGAAATATTGGACTGCAATCTCTTTAGCAAATAATGAAAAAATCGATGAATCACTAGTACTTTTTAAAGAGATATTTAAAAAAGATAGAAATTGGTATCTACTCACAGAAAGATTACCTGAAGCAGAATTATTGAATGTGAAGGCTAATGATTTAAAGAAAATCTTATCCTTATAATAAAAATTTAAATCTTTTTTCTCATAATACCGTGATATTTTTCTATTTTATATAGGAACAGATTCGAAAAAACAATGTGATTGAGGAAAAAATTGAACGTTATAAAAATGGAATAGCTATTGCAAAACAGTTATCCAAAAATAAGTATGCTGATCATAATTATTATAATAATTTAATTTCAAGATTTGAAAAAATCCTAAAGTTCTATGAAGATTTGAAAGTTTGGAGAAAATATACAGAAAGATAGAATTGGATTAGGATTATTAACTTTTCGTAGTTATAAATAAATTCTGGTTAAACTCGCTTTTTAATATTTCAAATAATTTATGCATCGGTAATCCTATAACATTTGATGAGGAACCCTCTATTTTTTTTATAAACAGGCTAGCTCTATCCATTATTGAATAAGCTCCTGCTCTTCCTTTCCATTCATTGGTTTTAATATAATTTATTATTTCCATGTCAGAAAGTTGAATAAATTCGACAATTGTAGTATCTAAATCTACAATTATTTTTGGGTTATTAGTTTCAGAAATAGCCATTCCTGTTATTAGTTTATGAGCTTTACCCATTAGCTTTCTTAGGATATTAAAAGCGTCTTTTTCATTATGTGGCTTTCCGATAATTTCTCCATCAAGTTCAACAATAGTGTCTGCGCCGATAATAATTGCTTCGAGTTCGTTTTCAATTTTCTTTTTTACAAAAAGGGTTTTTGCTTTAGCTAATTCTTTCACGAGATCAATTGGATTTGGAAATAACTTCTTATATTTTTCTTCATCGATATTTGATACAAAAATTTCAAATGAAATTCCAGCGTGATCAAGAAGATTACTCCGATCAATAGATTTAGAAGCCAAGAGAATTTTTTTCATAATTATATCAACTTTTTAGAATTCGAATATAAAACCAATATAAGATTATCTTTATGTATATTTTTTAACAATCTCTATTCTATTGTTAATAATTTTAGAATCTTAAAGATCAAATATATTATAATTGCAATTGATATAATTATAATTATGGAAACCTATCCTATCTGGTTTGTTTTGATTGTGACTAGTTACTTCTTTCTATCATTTTTATATCTTCATTATTCTTATAAACCCGACTATTTTAACAATTTTTTTGGATTTGCTTCACTAATATTTGTATTCTTCCACATTTGTTTTTTCTTATTATTAATGAATCAAGATTTAGGACTTCAACCTTTTTTTATTCCATTGTGGCTTATGTGCTTAGGTTTACCAATGTTACTGGTTGGATTTTTAATAATAATTTCTACAATAGTAATTTTTTCATTTAAAAATGACTCTCAAAAAGATTTTTCAAAGTTAAGTATAAAATTAGAAGAAAAACGTAAGAATTGGAGTAAAGCAAAAAAGGACACTTTTAGAAAATTAAATCATATTTTGATATTTGTTGGACTTTTATTTGTTTGGTATATTGGATTATATATAGCAAATATTTTTACTGGATCTTCAACAGGGATGATACCGGAATCCAATAATATGCTTCTTTTATACATTAGAATTATCAATGAACCAAATTCGATTAGTGAAGTTCTTTTTTCCTTAGGTTGGTTTTATTATATTCTATTTTTCTTTTTCTATATTATGTCTATGTTTATATTATCTAATGAATTTGCTCGTAAATCTGAGAAATTTTACTTTCCATTTACTTTCTTTACTAAAATTTACCTTTCTGAAAAAGAGAAACAAAACTATGGGACATATTTATATTTTGCAATTGGTCAGATGTTTGCCGCTTTTGTGTGTCCACCAATGGTCTTTTTTATGATTCTTGGGGTAGCTTCCATCAGTGATTTGATGGCTAGTCAAATTGGTATAAGGTTTGGTAAAAGACATATTTCATGGAATAAAAATAAGACATGGGAAGGTACTATTGCTGGAACGGTTATTACCTCAATTATATGTTTGTTATTCATCGGGATTTTATGGGCAATAATTTTTAGCATTGTTTTTTTAATTATTGATATAATTACAGATAAACCTATTAATATATCAGATAATTTATTAATACCAATTGGCTTTAGTCTTGTATTTCTATTCATAAGATTTTTTTTCGATTTGGATTATTATACAATAATATTATTTTGGATTTAGAAGGTTTTTAAAATGTATTTCTTAGTCTCAAGCATTATTTTAATTGGATATTCAATAGTAACCTTCCTTTATACTCTTAGAAATAAAAAAGAAAAAATTAGAAGTAAAATATTTACCAACGAGGCTTTAATTGCAATACTATTTTTAACGGCAGGAGTGCTGTTTCCTTTTATGTATCAATTTCATTCTCCTGATTTAAGCCAAAGTTCATTAACTTTTTTATGGTTTACGACTTCTATTGTTTTCATGATTGAAATGGGAGGTTGGGCTTTGACCTTGATATATAATACTATAATATCAAAAAGAGATCCTAAAACTATGGCACAGAGAGACTACTCGAAATTTTGTGAAGATTTCAACAATAATTGGGTTGATGATTTAAAAAGTGAATTAGGAAGGAAATTTCTTCATTTATTTACTTGTTTTGTAATTTTCTTTTTCTGGACTCTTGGAACTGTCTTAAATGATCTAGGAATCTTAACTCAGTGGGGATTAGATAATTATAGTTTCTCGTATTGGCTAATAATTACAGTTGGTTATGGTTTTGTTTTTATGTTTCAAATAGCAGATCTTGCGCGATTAAATAAGTTTTACATGCTTCCAAAGTGGGCAAAATCATGGTATTTAGATATGAAAAAGAGTGAATTATACACATTTATTGCTTCAACACCATTAGTATTATCTTTTACACCTTTCATCTTCGCGCCATTTCCAATTTTTGCTGCTGTTGCTTTAATAACCACACTCTCTGATGGAGTTGCTTGTATAATAGGAAAGAAATATGGAAAGAATTATCTAAGAACAAATTCGAAAAAAACAGTGGAAGGTTTAATCGCTGGAGGTTTAAGTACTTTTATAATTGTATTTTTAGTTTCTATATTTTACTATCCTTGGATGCCTTTGCCTATTGAGAAGATATTACTTATGTGTTTTGTTTCTACTCTTCTATTTATGATGATAGATGCATATATAATGACAATCTCTGATAATATTTTAAATCCCTTGTTAACCGGTTTTGGAATGTGGATTATTTTTCTACTCTAAAAATAGAATTTGTCAATTTTATAGAATTATCCGCCAAAGTAAACATATATGAAAACTAGTTGGTCTCCATTTTTTAGCTTAGTTTCCAAAAATTTGTCATGTTGATAACTCCTTCCGTTGATAATGATAGAAAGAAGTTTGTTGAATTTTCCCTTTTCTCCCTTTTCCCAAACCAAATCAGTAAATTTTTCTCCAAATTTCTTTCCAAAGAATTCAATTAACTCATTTAAAGTCAATTCTTTTTCAAATTCGAAATTTTGATTTAGATTTTTGGTTATCTCATTAAATGGGGGAGAAAATTCAAGACTTAATTTCATACTATAATCAAACTCTTCACTTAGTTTATGAATTTAAAGGGTGTATCTTAATAAAAATTTGATGTTAATAAAAAATAAAAAGAATAAAGAAGGTATAAATTTAATATTTATATTTAATCATCTTCAGTTGCTTCTTCAATAGCTTTTTTAACTCCTTTTTTAACACTGCCTTTTTTAACTGCTTTTTTCACGCCTTTTCCCACTGCTTCAGAGCCAGTCACACTTTCTGCTATGTTACCTAATCCTTTAGCAAGACCTTTCTTGAGTTTCTTTCCAAATCCTCCCATAATAATTCACAATCTGTTTGATTAATACTTTTTAGTTTTGAGTATATTCTTATAATAAAGTAATGAAAATTTGGCTATTTTAAATATTTGTAAAAAGCTGAAATAAAAATTTATTATAGTCTACTTAATTTTATTAAATTTGTAATAATTAAATTCTAATATTGTAAATGGTAAATATCTATATCATTTTAAGTTGAATTAAGACAAGAAAAAGTTCAATAATGGCTAAAGTTTTTTTTATTTCTAAAAATAATATCAGAGACGCATGGCTTTCTGCTGTTGCCCAGATATTATCTCATGGCGATGATATAAAAACTGAATACGACAAGCCAGACGATCCACCATCTAAGGATGCTACAGTTTTGATTGAGATTATAGAACCATTTAGCTGTCCAATTATGCGTAAGGATAAGGTTCTGAAAATTAAGTCTAAATTTGGTAATTCCTATGAAGTTTATGGTTGTTTGGCAGATACATATTTAATAGGTTCTATCCAGAGTGGTTATATTGAAGAAATCATAGATGGTATAAATGATAACTTATTAAGTGAATCAGATATGAGTTTTCCATATTCATATCACGATAGAATTTATAATTATACTCCTTTCTCTCTGGAAGATACTATTCACAAAAATTATGATCTTAAAGTCATCAATAATGAATTTGTGAAAAGTCATCAGAAGTTAATAAAAGCTGAAAAAGTCATAAGGAAAGCGGAATCTAATGTTTGGAAATTGAAGAATGGTCTTGAATTAGATTTAGATAAAACCATTTCAGAACAAATTAAAATTGAGGAAATTCCAATTGCTTTATTTGATTTCCCTAGAATTAATCAAATCAATTATATTATAAGAAAATTAAAAGAAAAACCATATAGTCGTAGAGCACAAGCAATAACTTGGAGGCCCTTAGTGGATCCTTTTCATATAGATCCTCCATGTCTTCAGAGAATATATATGAGAATAAAAGACGATAAATTATTAATGCAGACAACATGGAGAAGTAGAGATTTATTTAGAGCATGGGAAGCTAATGTTAATGGAATGATTAGAATTCAAAAAATAGTAGCGAACCAATTAAATGTCGAAATTGGTCATTATTTAGATTTTAGTAATTCATTGCATATTTATGGAAATACAATTTCTGAAGTTAAAGATATGCTAAAAAGACTCAAAAATAGAGGAGAACTACCAAAAGAAATAGATGATCTAATAAAGAATAATTAATGCTTACTTTTATAAAAAAAGAACTTAAAAAATTTTAGGAAAGACTTTTCTGGTATTGTCTTCGATTTGAATTTCTAATTCTTTTGCATCAATTTTCTTTAATTCAGAAATTGTACTTAGGACAGTTCTTATCATAGCAGGAGTACCAATTTTCCCAGAATATCTAACTGGCCCATCGCTTTCTAATAACAGATGTTCTACATCAACAAACAAAACTGTTTTCTTAACGGCCGGAGAATAACTAATTGCAGGAGTAATTGAATAAAAATATCCTCTGTCAATACCTAGATTTAAGAATTCATCTGGTCCTGAATACCAATGAATATTTACATTAGGAATTTTATATGAGGGGAGGATGTCAAATACTTCCTTTTCCGCTCCTTTTGTATGTAAATTAACAGGTAAATCTAATTTCTGTGCTAAGGAGAGCATCTCTTCAAATATATTCATTTGAAAGGGATATAGTTCCTTTTCTTTAATAAAATGATGATCTAATCCAATTTCTCCAATAGCGCAGATAACTTCTTTATTTTTTATTATAAGATCCACAGCGGATTCTAATTGATTAATAATATCTTTGTTCATTTTTACTTCTTCAGGATGTAATCCTAAAGCAGGATAAATAATATCAAATTCCTTAGAAATTTCCAATACCCTTTCTAAACTAGTATAACTCATCCCGACAGAGATTATTTTATCTATCCCGGCATTTAATGCTTCTTTAATTATTTCATCAATTACCAGATAAAGATTCATATGACAATGAATATCTATTAACATTTATATAACCCAAATAATGTATTTTAAAACAAGTGTGAGAATAAAAATATTACATATTATTTACCTGCTCCCGTACAAGAGCAATTTTTTTAACTAATTCAAATTTTTTTCTCCAACTATAATCTGAAGAATCTAAATCATTTTGTAAAGATTCAAGCTCCTTTAATAGTAGATTTTTAAGATCTTCTTTTGTGAATTGACCAATATATTTCGGAAGAGGTTCTATTTTTGCAGCTCTTTTAATTCTTAGATCTGATATTGCTTTAGCTAATTGTGCTTGAAATCCTTTTGATTGGGATGGATCAATAGTTTCTAAAGTATCAAAAGAATTTTGTAAGCCATTAATGAAAGCTTCTAAATCTTCAATATCAACTTTATCTTTTGCCATGTGTCTCTTAAAAATTCATGTTAATAAAACTATAAGTTCTATAAAGAAAATAAATATTTATAATTATATTTAAAATCCAAAAATAACTATTTTAAATATAATTGGGTAATTTTCAAGGTGATTTTGTGCCAGCAAATGCAAATCAAGATATTTATGAATTAATAGAGAAGTTTAGTAAAAAACAAATACCAATAGAGCAGATATTTAAAAAATATGTAAAACCAGGAGATCGTATTTTTATTGATTCTGGTTGTTCTGAACCCATTGATCTTACTAAAAAGTTAATTGAAATGGGAACACAGCTTCCAGATATAGAGATTTTGCATTTTCTTAGCCTCAGTGATTTAGATTATTATGAAACTGCAGGTGGTATTGAAGATTTGTTTAGACATAATGCATTTTTTATTGGAAAATCTCTTCGAAAATATGTGGAAGCGGGTCAAGCAGACTACACTCCTATGCTTCTTTCAGAAATTCCTAAATTATTCAAATCTGGTAAAATGCATTTGGATACTGCTTTAATCCAAGTTAGTCCTCCAGATAGATATGGTTTTTGTAGTTATGGTATAAATGTGGATATTGTAAAATCAATTGCGGAATCAGCGGAGCATGTAGTGGCTGAAATAAATCCAAAAATGCCTCGAACATTAGGGGATTCCTTTATTCATATGGATGATATCGATGCATTTATCTTGAGCGAACACGATATTATAGAGTTCAGTTACGGTGAAGTTGACGAAGTTTCTACAAAGATAGCTAAATTTGTTGCGTCTTTAATTGAGGATGAATCAACTATACAAATGGGGATTGGTGAGATTCCAAATGCAGTCACCCAAGAATTAAGAGAAAAGAAAAATTTGGGTGTTCACAGTGAAGTATTTTCAGATGGAATTGTTGATCTTGTAGAACAGGGAGTTGTGACCTGTAAAAAGAAGACACTACATAAAGATAAGATAATATGCTCGTTTGTTATGGGTTCTAAACGATTATATGATTTTGTAGATGACAATCCAATGGTTGAATTTCATCCCTGTGAATACACTAACGATCCTTTTGTAATAAGTCAAAATAATAAGCAAGTAGCCATAAATGCAGCTTTAAGTGTTGATTTAACAGGTCAAGTAAATTCAGATTCGTTAGGATATCGATTCTATAGCGGAATTGGAGGTCAGGTTGATTTTGTTAGGGGTGCAGGAAGATCAATTGATGGAAAACCAATAATGACTTTACCCTCAACAGCGAAATTAAAAGATGGAACTATTATTTCTCGTATTGTACCATATTTGCAACCAGGCTCAGGAGTAGTAATCACGAGAGGTGACATTCATTATATTGTAACAGAATGGGGTATCGCATATCTATATGGAAAGAGTGTAAGAGAAAGAGTACTCGAAATGATAAATATCGCCCATCCAGATTTTAGAGAAGAATTATTGGAACAAGCAAAAAAATGGAATTATGTATATTCTGATCAAAAATTACCAAAATCTATTGATGGAAGAATAAGTATTTACCCTGAAAAGTATGAGACTAATTTAAAACTCAAAAATGGTAAGACTATTAAAATTCGCCCTGTAAAAGCAACAGATGAGAGAATGATTCAAGAACTTCATTATTCATTGGATGAAAAGGATAGGTACTTGAGATTCTTTACTCCAGTTAAAGATTTTCGTCATAAGAAAATGCAACCTCTTGTAACAATTGATTATACAAATGATATGATTTTAGTTGGAGAATATAGTGAGAATGGAGAAGAGACAATTATAGCAATAGGCGCTTTTTTTAAAACTATAAAACCTTCTATAGCAGAACTAGCATTTGTTGTTCATGAAGATTGGAGAGGATTTGGAATAACAAAATTTTTATTAAATTATTTAGTCCAAATTGGTAAGGAACTTAATTATAAGACCTTTACGGGTTCAATTTTGCTTGAAAATAAAGTGATGCTTCACATTATTAATAATTCAGGATATCAATTAAAACTGAAGAAAATTGAAGGAGGTGTTACTATATTTGCGTTTGATCTTAATTGATTGGTCCCTAGAAATAAGCTTATATAATCTAAAATCAATAAATTATTTTTCATTGACTCATTTAAAATTAATATAAATCAATCATATATAACTTCTGTGTCTAAGATTAGCGATAACTTATTTATTAATGATTTTCATAGAACTTTCAAAAAAAAAGGCTTGACATCAGAAATAATAAGTTCATTTCAGAAAATAATATATGATTATTATAGGAATCATAAAAGAAAATTTCCTTTTAGAGAAAAAATTACACCTTATAAGGTTCTAGTGTCAGAAATCATGCTCCAACAAACCCAAACAAGCATGGTTTCAGATAAATTTTTAAATTTTATTGAAAAATTTCCAAATTTTCTATCATTATCTTTAGCATCAGTTGAAGAAGTCCTTAAAGAATGGAAGGGTTTAGGATATAATCGAAGAGCTATAGCATTAAAAAAGATTGCTGAAATTGTGATTAATGAATATGGTGGAATTTTGCCAAATAAATTAGATGTTTTGAAGTCATTTCCGCAAATTGGACATAACACAGCATCCTCTATCATTGCTTTTGCTTTTAATAAACCAACTTTCTTTATTGAAACTAATATCAGAAGAGTTTATCTCTTTTTTTTCTTTAATAACAGAATTGTGGTCAAGGATAAAGAAGTTCTACCAATTTTAGAAAAAACAACTGATGTGAACAATCCTAGAGAATGGTATTATGCTCTCATGGATTATGGAGTTATGCTTAAAAAAAAATATCCAGAATTACACAAAAAAAGTGCTCATTACAAAAAGCAAAAAGTCTTCACTGGTTCAACTAGACAAATTAGGGGAAAGGTCCTTGAATTCTTACTTAAAGAGAAAGAAATGAAATTCATAGACTTTTTCAAAAAATTTGATAAGACTAATGAAAAATTAATGAGAAAAATTATAGATCAATTAGAAAAGGAAGGTTTTCTTGAAATTAAGGAAGATTCAATTAAAATAGCATAAAATTTCTCTTAATCTTCATTTATTTTTTTCATAAATCTTTGAAATTTAAACGCAAACCTTTCCTGTTTCTTCCAATCTCCAAAAGCAGAGCCCAATGAGATAAGCTTCTTTATTTCCTTTTTATAGATTTCTTTCACTTCTTTAACTTCCTTTTTAGCAAACGGTGTATGAGGTAAAGGTATAAATGAATGTGTATGTATTCTTGCCCCTTTTTTTGTTAGATTTTTCATCATTTGTATAGAAAGATTTATATCCTCATCTTCTTCCCCAGGTAATCCAAAGATGAAATCTACATTAACTTTCAGTCCTTTAGCTAAACTAAGTTCTACAGCTTCATATATATTGGCAATTGAATGTTCTCTATGGCAAATATCCAAAATTTTTTGACTCCCAGATTGTGCACCAATTGTTATATTATCATTATTAGCGTATTTTAAGACTAGATCTAAAGTCTCTTCATTAACATGCTCCGGTCGTACTTCAGAAGGAAAAGTTCCGATGAAAATCCTCCCATTTTTGCCAATTATCTGTCTTATATTAACCAGAAGCTTTTCAAGTTTTTTAAGGTTAAGATTTTTCCCATCTAGTGAACCATATGAAAATGCATTTGGAGTTATAAATCTTATATCCGTAAGATCACCGTAATAATTGTATAAGACTCGCACATATCTACATATAGATTCAACACTTCTATGTCTCGGTTTTGTCCCTAATATTTGTGGTGTTTGGCAGAAATAGCATAGGTAAGGGCATCCTCTTGTTATCTCTATTGCTCCGAACCGAGTATTTTTTACAGGAAAAGGAGGATAATCGTCTAGTTTAATTAACTGTCGTTTTCCTGTGTATATAAAAAATTCATCTTCATTTAAATAGGCGATTCCTTTAACTTTATTGAGATTTTCGTTGTTAAGTATAGCTCGCATAAGTTGAATGATTGTTTCTTCACCTTCACCAACCACAACAATATCAAAACCTAATTTTAGAGTCCCTGCTGGATCCCCTGTCGGATGAGATCCACCAGCAATAATTATAAATTTATTATTATATCTCTGCTTTAATTTTTTTACTAAATCACAAGTTTTAAATATTTGAGTTGTAAAAAAAGAAATTGCTATTACTATTTTATCATAATTCTCAGATATTTTTTCAAGATTTTCTGCAAATTCAACCTCTGTTCTGATGAAAAAGAAATCAAGATTTTTAAAAATATAATCTGTCTCAAGAGCTCCAATTATCGCATTTAAACTATAGAAGTTGTCTTTATGATAATAAGCTACAAATGCGAGTTTTTTCAATAAAATATTACCCTAATTAAATATTTATTTGTAAATTAGATTTTATTTAATGCTATATTTTTTAAATTGAATTCATGATTCTTTACTTTATCGATAAGCTAATATCAAAATCTAATGAAATACTGAAAATTAGTTTTGAATAAGAATGTGGTATCGAAAGTAGCTTATCTTTGTTTAATTCTTTTAGAAATGCTCTTGAATTTTAAATTCCGATGATTATATATTCTTATTTTTTTATTATTATTTTAAAAAAAATAGAATTATAAAATAAAAGTCAAAAAAGTGAAAAATAAATGATTTTTAACGAATGGATAGCGACAGAAGTATTTGAAGTAGGCATTTCATGGTTTGATTTTTACTCCATAGGGCATATATGTTTTGGAATTGGTTTATTCTTATTCTGGTCATTATTTTATACCATTCCAAAGAAGAAAGGTAAGGTTCCAATTTTCTCGTTGTTATTCGTTTTCATTTTAACTGTTGTTTGTGGAATAATCTGGGAAATTGTTGAAAATACAATTTTATTAAATTTTGGATTGAAATTTGAAAATCGGGCAGACAGCTGGCAGAACATGTCAACTGATGTATTATTATGTGCAGTTGGAGGTCTTGGAACTTGGCTTTTTGCCTATTTAACCTTTGAAAAAGAAAAGAGTGCTTTCGCGTATTATTTATTTGGTATAATCGGATTTGGTGTTTGGATAAGTGTTTTTATAATCCTTAGATATTTGACTTTTCAAAATTCGCCAATTATTTAACCTTAACTTTTTATATCCTATTTTTTGGAAATGTTAGAATTAAGCACATATATAGAGTTTAAAGAGGGGAATATTCCTTTAATTTTCTCTGTTCCTCACGGAGGGAGTTTAGATTGTGATTCCATTCCTCAGCGATCAAACGGTATTTTGGGTATAGATAAAGGTACAATGCAATTAACAATCGATTTGGTTAAAGAAATCAAATTAAAATATAAAGAGCAACAATTAAAGAAAAAGTGGCCTTTTTACATCATTTCAAAATTACGACGAAGCAGAATTGACTTAAACCGTCAAGAATCTAATGCATTTGATCAAAATTCTTTTATCGGAAGGGAAATCTATAATTTTTATCATAGTAAAATACTGAAATGGATAAACGTTAATCTACAAATTTTTGATAAGTGCTTGTTGATAGACATCCATGGATTTGAAAAAAAAGACCGTCCTTCTGGATTTAGAGATGTGGAAATTATTTTAGGCACCAACAATCTAAAATCTTTTTTTCCTAATCCGATACCAAAAAGAGATTGGGGAAATAATATTCGTGCTAAAATTATTAAAGCATTCTTAGAATTAAATATACCTATTGCTCCAGGACATCCCAGACGGAGGGAATATGTTTTAACTGGTGGATATATTACAAAAAAATATGGTGCTTCTCATATTCCGAAAAATCAAACTATTCAAATCGAATTTTCAGATAACCTTAGACTTTACAATAATGATTTAAGAAGAATTACATTAAAAACCCTTGCTGATGTTCTATTTCAGGAATATTTGAACTAAAGGAAAAATAGATTACTCTAATCATTGGAATCTATTATTGAATCTACGATTCGGTTAATGAACTTACTCTCCTGAATTTTACAAATATGAGCAACTTTTTTATAATTAAAAGATTCGGCTAAAATATTTAGGTAAGAGATATTATATAATATTGACACATTCTTGTCATTTTTCATAAATAATTCATCCAATTCTTCTTGTATTATTTTAGGATTCATCTTTTTCTTTTTAATTATTCGTAATTTTATTTCTTTTATGATTTGGTCAAAATTAAGTTCTCTAATACTTGAGATAAGTGAATTCAATACAATAGCATACATTACTACAGTATTTATATTATTTGCGTTTTTTAAATTCTCAAACTTCAACTGAAGGTCTTGATATATTTCATGAATATAATTATCATCTAAACCTTTAATTTTCTTAAATCGATTAAGAAACTTAAAGTAATTTCCTTCTAGGAATAAATCAAGATTATCAATAAACAAATCTTTAAATTTCCTAATTACTTGTCCAGATTTACTGATTTTAATAGAAATCTCTGGTGTTCTACCAATTATAATGTCACATCCAGATTTATAGAATTGTTGATTTATTAGATTATTTGTAGCCGAATATAATTGATGTGTTCTCATGTATTAAGTAAAACACCTAGTTATGTCGTTATTCTCTTTTTAGGAGATAATAAAAAGTCTCTGATTTAATTTTTTCTATTTCTTAATTTTATCTCTCAAAACAAAGTTTTAAGGGGGAATAATATAGGAATAATATTAAATCATACCAAGCATCAATTATATTTTATATTTAAGCTTGTTTAATTCATAACTTTAAAAAAAAAGAAATAAAACCTTTTTATATCATTAAAACCTTTTAATATTGATATTTATTTAATATATTTTTAAATAATTCCTAAAAATAAGTAATAACATTACAAAAGAAGGTTGAAAATTAAAATGGTTGATGAATCATTATTGAAAGAAATTAAAGCCGCTCAAGATAAAGGAGCAGCTTCAGCTTCAGCAGACGATGTAATGAAGATGTACGAATTTATTAAGCAAATCTCTAAAGAGAATGAAGATCTCAAGGAAGAATTAGAAGATATGGATATAGCCATATCTATGATCATCACAGACACAGATAAAAAATATTGGCTTACTGTTAAGGAAGGTGATTTAGATTTTGGCGAAGGAGACGTAGATAATCCTTCATTTACAATGTCTTCAACTCTAGAAGTTGGAGCAGGGATATTAATGGGGGAAGTAGATGCTACTTCTGCATACATGGCGGGAGATATAACAGTCGAAGGAAATCTTCAGGATGCTATGGCTTTTCAAGAGATTGTTGAACTTGCATTGGAAGCATATGAAGATTTAGTAGAAGATCTTTAAAATATCAACAAAAAGAAACAACCTGACAGACTTTCAAAGCAACTTTTTCTTTTTTTTTTATTAACTTTATAATCTTACTTCACTTTTTTTCACTTTATTTTTAATTTATTTCTTAAAACAATATTTCTAACTATAATCTTTAAAAGCACATTCAGTGATTAAACAATATTTTAAAATATTCAAATAGATTTTTAATTTTAATTTAGAATTCATTAAAAAAATAATAAGTTCCAGTTAAATTTAGGGTTCCTTATAGAATAAAAACCAATAAGATTTTATAGTGTATATATAATTAATAGATATTTATCAGTCTTCGAAGAATAAAGCATGAATGAATCTAAACTAAGAAGGATTTCAAAAGACCAATATTTCATGAAAATGGCTGAAATAGCTTCTCTACGCTCAACTTGTATAAGAAGAAAGGTTGGTGCAGTTCTTGTAAAAGATGATCATATTCTCTCGACTGGCTATAATGGTGCTCCTTCTGGAATGCAACATTGCACTTTAGATATCTGTGTTCGAAAGCACCTTAAATCTGCTGAAAAACCAGAATTATGTAGAGGTGTTCATGCCGAGATAAACTGTATAATCCAAGCTGCACTTCATGGAACAGCAATAGAAGGAAACACATCGCTTTACTCTACAACATTCCCTTGTATGAGTTGTTTAAAATTAATTATTAATGCTAAAATTAAAAAATTGTACTATAAAGAAGGATATGATATGGAAAATGTAGTTAAAGAAGAATTGTTGAAACATTCTTCTCTTGAAATTATAAAAATAGAGTAAATGATTGTTTTATTGATATCTTAACATATAGTTTAATTTCCAAAAAAAATGAAATTAAATTAAAAAATAGAGTTAGGTTATTTTTAATTCTTTTCTCGTAGAATTTTTTTATCTACTTTACCTACAGTTGTTAATGGTAATTCTTCTGCAATCTCAATTATTTTAGGGACTTCATATGGGGAACAATGTTCTTTAGCAAATGCGAAAATGTCATTTTTTAACGCTTCCTCATCTCCCTCATAATTATAGTCAGGAGATATCTGAATAAATGCTTTTACTATTTCAGACCCAGGCCTTTCTGGATTTGGAACTCCAATCGTAGCTACCATTTCAATAGCTGGATGTTTAGTCAAAGTATCTTCCAATTTAGCAGAGAAAACTTTAAATCCTCCTACAATTATCATATCTTTTGTTCGATCTGCGATCCTTACATAACCTTCTTCATCCATTATTCCAACATCTCCAGTGTGCATGTAACCATCACTATCAATAGCTTTTTTAGTTTCTTCCAGTTTATTATGATATCCTTCCATAACCATCGGACCTTTCACGCAAATCTCTCCAGCTTCACCTAAAGGCACCTCTTTACCTGTATCAGGATCTACAAGTTTAAAATCTACATTAGGGAAAGGCAAACCAACATGTCCTAACTTTTTCTTCCCTTTAGATGGATTTCCAATAGTCAAAGGTGAAGTTTCAGTCATTCCATATAATTCAATAAGTTTACCCTCACCAATTACTCCTTCAAAAATTTCCTGTGATTCTTTTGGAAAAGGTGCTGCTGCTGAAATCGCATAATCAATCATATCTTTATCGATTTTTTTGAACTTTGGATTCTTTAATAACATTTGGTATAGTGTAGGTACGTTTGCCAAAACAGTGGGTCTATACTTTAACATTTCCTTAATAATGTGGTCAGTATCTCTAGGGTTAGGAATCAAACATTGACTCCATCCTAACATTATTACATTTGCACATGTAAATAATCCCGCTATATGGAAAAATGGGAACCCAGATAATCCAAAACCTGCTCCAAACTCCCAACTAAGCCAATGTTGGAATATTTTAATATCCGCAACGAAATTTCTGTGACTCAACTTTGCTCCTTTTGGAGGACCTGTAGTACCACCAGTATATTGTATAGAAGCAATATCATCAGGAGTTACCTTCACATCTGGTAAATCATTAGAGTATTTACCTTTAACATGTTTATGATACTCAAACACAGTCATTCCTTCCAATGGAGTAACCTTACCTTTAGGTATTTTTCCCACCATTTTTCCTAGTTTTGCTAACATTTTTGGCATGAACCCACCAACTGAAGTTGTAATGACTAATTTTAGTGATGGTATTTTAGTATAAATCTTTGTAATATGGCCTGCAAAGACAGCATCTAGTGTAAGTAAAGCAACTTGTTTTCCTCCTGCTGCTAAATCATTCAATTGATATTCTATTTGAACTGCAGAAAGCAACGGAGAAACCCCTGAAACTATAATACCGGCTTTTAATGCACCCAAAATTCCAATTACATATTCAGGAATATTAACGATATTTATTCCTAATACATCTCCTTTTCTCATTCCATTTTCCATTAGCATATGAGCAAATTCGTTCGATAATTTATCCAACTCTCCATAGGAGATTTCATTCCCATAGAACGCAAGTGCTAATTTTTCAGGGAGTTCTTCAAAAGTTCTTCTGATAATTTCAGTAAAAGAATATTCAAATTCTTTAGGATCCAAATCAGCAATTCCTTCATCATAGTTTTTCTGCCAAAATCGATTACTATAACTCATTATATTTTCACTTAATTTTGGTATTTACGAAAAATTTTTTTAAAATTAAAAATGCAAGATTGATCTTAAACATTACTTACTTTAAAGTCTAATTCTGCAATATCTTTAAAGACAATTTTTATATGACACTTTAGGCGATCAAGTGATATTTGGAATTCTTTTTTCCTTCAACTTTTACTTTTAGTGACCTATCCCTCTACCCCCATGTATTATTATTCCTTTTAAAAGAAAAATGCTTCTTAAAAAATGAAACAATCTTATTGTATTAAGGAAAATTTGTGTCTATTTCAGAAAATTGTCGGTGTATTTCTGTTTTATTTTGAAGAATAGTATCTTCATATGATGACTTTTGAAGAACAATTTCTTACATATGATGATGGGTTTAAGGTCTACAAGAGGAAAAATAGACCACTCATTTCAAGTGGTGATACAACTCTGGATGAGTTACTTTCTGGGGGATTTCACCGAGACATCGTTTATTTACTCTATGGAGATAAAAAATTAACAACAAATATTTTGTTAACAACGGCAGTTATTGTCCAAAAAGCGTTTGACAATGGAGGTCTTGGAGAAGGGATTAAAATTGCTTTCATCGATGGGAACAATCGCTTTAATCCTTACAATGTCAGCAAATTTGCTGTTTCTCAAAATTTGTCACCTCGAAAGGTTTTGGAAAGAATATTAATTAGTCGCGCTTTCACTTGGGATCAGATGGTTGAAATTCTTGAGAATAAACTTTCTGAGCTTGAAGATGTGAAAGTAGTGCTAATTTCTGGCATTACTTCAATGTTTGAGAGTTATGAAAAAAAGACTTTCGAAGATCTTTTAAGAACAATAGATGGCATTAAAGCAATCCTCTGGAAAACAAACCCTCTCATTATTATAACGGCACCTTTACATGAGAATTCTCTTTTTAGACCCAAGGGTGGAAAGATACTTTCACATTTTGGAAATGTGTTGATTATGATAAAAGACGATAACAGATTTATAGAATATACACTTGTTCAACACCCTTACTTACCCGAAAATAGCTTGAAGAAGTGGAAACCTCGTACATCAAAGAAGAAAGTACCTTTAAAGAACACCACTTTAGATTCTTGGTTCTAAAAAGTATTACCAAAAAGCTTTTTCAAATTTATCGATAGTATCTTGTAAACTATCTTTAATCTTGTTTTCGAAATCATTAAAAACACTTATATCATTATCCCAGTTATTAAAGAATTCTTTAGGGTATAATGTAGAGAATTTGTTTATGATGTTTGTGAGTTCTTCATTAACTTTTTTCTCCTTAACTTTTTTTGGATGATTTACAATAAATGATATTCCATGCTTTTTCATAATGAGATATTTTTTATCCCTAAGCTCAAAACTGGATAACCCTCCACTTTCTAATTCTTCTGCTAATAAATTTAATGCAGACATTAGGGCTCCAATTAATTGTTGGTCAACTTTTTTATCAAAAACACGGTTAAATAAAACCGCGCCAGCATCGTTAATAATCCAAATATCTTGTATTATTTTTTGCACATAAATCACATAAAAAAATCCTAAATATCTATGAGATAATTAAAAAAAAATATATATAAAATATTTAAT
>JBHLNK010000073.1:0-19597 GCA_048941625.1 Promethearchaeota archaeon
TTTAAATTGATGTATTCGTTATAATTTACAACATCAAATATAAAATATTAAGAAATGATGAGATGTAATATAAAATCTTGAGTATTACCTTTGAATATTCTAATGAATTTTATAAATTAAATTGTTATTCTGGTATTTGAGTGAAAAATTATGGTAAAAATGAAAAAAAGAATTATAGGGAAAACAGGAATTGAAGTTAGTCCTTTAGGTTTAGGTTGTTGGGCTATTGGCGGTCTATTATCTCGTGAAGAAGGTACCGAGGCTAGTTATGGAAAAGTTAATGATAATGAATCATTAAAAGCGATTAATCGAGCCATCGAATTAGGAATTAATTTTTTTGATACTGCAGATGTGTATGGTGCAGGACATAGTGAAGAAATTCTTGGTAAAGCACTTAAGGAGTACAGAGATGATGTCGTTATAGCGACAAAATTCGGAAATACATTTGACCCTGACAGAAAAAAAATAACTGGGATTAATATTACCCCGAACTATATTAAAAGTGCATGCGAATCATCTCTAAAACGGCTAAAAACTGATTATATTGATTTATACTGGCTACATATTTGGTCGGTTTCAAAAGAAGATCTAATTTCTATTAAGCATACACTAGATGAGTTAATTAGTGAGGGATTGATAAAGTCATATGGTTGGAGTACTGATCTTTCAGATTTATCTGAATATTTTGTGAAGAATTCACAGTGTGTAGCGATTCAACATGAATTAAACGTACTTCATAATATGAATGAAATTATAGATTTATGTGAAAAGAACAATTTAGCAAGTGTGAATCGAACAGTACTTGCGATGGGATTACTTACAGGAAAGTATTCATTGAATTCAAAATTACCTGATGATGATGTTAGAGGAATAAATGCACCAGATTGGTTGAAATATTTCAAAAATGGAAAACCGGATCCAGAATGGTTTGGAAAATTAGAAAAGATAAAAGATATACTAATGAGTGAAGGACGATCGATGGTTCAGGGAGCATTATCATGGAATTGGGCTCGTAGTAACAAAACTATTCCAATTCCAGGATTTAAAACGGTAAAACAAGTCGAAGAAAATATACAAGCAATGGAATATGGCCCATTAAATGAAAGTCAAATGCAAGAAATCGATAGAATCTTTGGAGAAAGAAATTTCGTATATTCTATGGATTAAAAATCTATAACTAAATTAAGAAAATAACTTTTTTTTCATTATATTTAGGATAGGCAAAAAATATTACACCCATTTTGCTAATGCTTTTTCTAAGTTGTCGATTGCCTCTATTTCACTTATCTTTACCTTTTTAAGAATTTCTGCACCCGCTTTCCTTTTATCAAGTGTAAGATTGCTACTCTCTGGTTCGAAGTATGGGAATAAAACCGTAAATTTTTCTAAATATATTTTAGCATCTCTATAATTTTTACTCGCTTCACTTAAATCAAATCCTTGAGGTTTATTTTTATATTTGCGAGATAGTCGATTTAAATACTCAGATCCTACATCCTTAGCATCAAAAAAATAAATTCCCAAAAGGGAGTTTCCAAAAATATCGATATCTTCTTCTTTTCCACTATTTAACATGTTTATCCAGAAATCATATGCCTGAGGACCAACATAATATCCCCCATTTGAAAGGTTTATTCCTTTAGCAAATTTAGCAGCTCTTTCTAAAGCTTGCTTCTCCACGATTTCAGTTTCTTCTTTTTTTTTTTCCTTATCAAAATAGTAATATACAAATTTATCAAGTATTCTAAGTTGATCAAATCTGACGGGGACTTCATCCCGCCCTTCTTTTCGATAATAACTACTTACAAGGTAACTTTCATTTCTATAACCATTAATTATCCCGAATCCTGCACCATGAATTCCAAATAATATAACTGGTGTATCGTAATTATCTATAATTTCTTTAATTTGATTAAATACTTTCAATGCTAAATCAAGGTCCTCTCCAGTTATATTCCATTTACCAGGTTCATTTCTCTTTTGTTCCCATTTTTTTAATTCCCAACCAAATGATTCTGTACCTCTATAGATTTCATCCCATGCATTAACTGAATTTCTCTCTTTAATCAGAGATGTTCTGATCATTCCTGGTATACTTACAAGGAAACAATAACCCGTAATTCCACTTATGTAAATATAATCATGTTGAACTCCTAAAAAATTTAAAACACCTGTAATTGAGGATATATAAGAATTCCACCCACCTTCGTATAATGCTGGAATACTAACCTTATTCTCGTTAATTAATCTCGGTACTTTTAAGAAATCTGGCCACTCAGGCCATTCATTTAGAATTCGCTCATGTTCATTTTTAGAATTATCATTAATAAGTTTATAGGCATTAATTATGCTTGCAACAAACTCTAAACCAACTTCAGTTATCTGATATTTTCCCCATTCTTCTTTTTCAATTAATTTTGATCTTAAAAGTAGATCTAGATGATGATTAATTGTAGTACGTTTAATTTTTAGACGATCTAACATAAATGAAAAACTTCGAGGGCCTTTTAGGAGATATGCTAATATAACAAGACGTTTTGAAGAACCGGCTGCTTTGAGAACAGTTGTAATGTCCTTATAAGATTCTAAGATGATTTTTGAGAATTCATCATTTGAATGATCTTCTACCATTTTAAAACCTCTAATAATATAAATTAATATTTGATTAAAAAAAAATAAACTTTTTTATCTAAAAATATAGTACATTTCTCATTTTTGTATATAATCTAGAGATCATAACTTATATTTAAAAATTTCTAAAATTTAATGTTATTAGATGAATTACAACAAAAAAATAGATTAAATTATCAAAAATAAAACCGTAAAATTTATATATATATAAAAGAAGATTATAGAATCAATATACTATTTTTTTAGTATATTCTTTTAACAAAAAAATGAAAAAAAAGGAATTTTACAAAAAACCTATCTTTTCAATACTAATTTAATAGAAAAAATTAATATATAAAAAAAAATATTGGGGAAAAAAAATGAAAATTGGAAAAAAATTTCCAATTGCTATAGGTCTACTTTTATTTGTAGTGTTAGCAATGAACTCTCTACCCCTGACCGTAGCTGATGAACCCTCTGCTTCAACAATCACCGGTATTCCCAATCAGCGAACTACAGACTCACCTCGTCATCAAACTATGTGGATGGCAGGAAGTTATAATGACGCAAGTAATTTTATACCATGGAGCACAAGTCTACACCCAGGCACAGATGCAGGAATGTATGAAGCCTTATTTGGGAGAAATACTTTAGATGAAGTGGATGTTCCATGTATAGGTACTAGCTACTCATGGGGCGTAACAGGTGAAAATATAACCATTGAATTAAATCCTAATGCTTATTGGTCTGATGGTCAACCAATTGATGCCTCTGATGTAGCATATAGTTTTGAACTTGCTGGAAACCAAACTAGATATAAAACTGATTTTGATCTAAGATTTGAGGATTTTGTTGCAGTAGATGCAGATACTGTACGATTTGATATAAAACCTGGTTTTGAATTTAGTCGACAAGTCGAAGTTTGGATAAAAGGTAATATTCCTATTATACCTGAACATATTTGGACACAAATTGTAGCTACGCATGCTCCTTTTGATGGTGATTTCTCAGTCACAGCCTTTCAATATGATTGGTTTGATCCGGCAGATACACCTGCTGCATGGAAAGTAATTTCTGGTCCTTATGCTCCTGTCTATCGAAATGCATTGGAAACAACATGTATATATCAATATAGAGGAGAAGATTGGTGGGGTCATGATATTCTTTATACAGATCTCCCAAATTATTCACCAGAACAAAGAGATAATGCTGGCAGTGAAGGTGGTATTCCTTTATATTTGGCATCCAACGCATTTTGGGATAATCCTGCACAGGATCTAGCCTTTATTAGCGGAACAATAGATTTATTTGCTGGTTATTATGCTAACATCTGGGAAGTTTGGGAAAACGCTGCGCCAAATAGCACTCAATCATATGTTACTACTTGGTATGGTCATGATCCTCCATATATGTTAGCAGCAAGTGCTCTTATGAATCTTAATCCTAATCATCTTCTTCCAGATTCACCATTAAATGAATCAAAATTCAGAGAAGCTTTAGCATTTGCTATTAATTATGATCCTATTCCAGGTGATGCTGCATCAGGATATTGGACACAAGCTAAACCTGGATGGCTCGATAATAGTAGTGTATTACATGAGCCCTATTATAATCACTCTATTACTGAACAATATAAAAAATATTTGAATGTTTCTAAAGCAATAGAGTTATTAGAAAGCATTCCTGGTATGAGTGGTAACGTAAGTGCTGGATGGACGTATTGGGGAAATCCTGTTGGACCTTACACGGCAATTACTCCTACTGGTTGGACTGATGCTACTGCATTTACAACCTATGTAACTGATGATATAAGGACTAATCTAAATATCGATATACAAGTTATGGAAGTTGAATATGGAACTGTTTATCAAGATTCAATAGGTAATCAAAATTTTGAATTTGCCATGGGTTGTGTTGGAAATCGGTTACAAGATCCTCCTGCAAGATTTCTTGATTATCTGAGAGGAGAACACTTATGGAATAAAAACCAAACCGGTTGGCAAAACGACGAATTTAATGACCTATGGAATTTATTAGATGCTGCACCAGAAGCAAATTATTCAAAATATTTGAATAGAATGCAAGAAATTATAGCTCAAGAAGTTCCAGAAATTGGTCCAGGTTTTGTTAATGGATATTGGTATGCTGTTAATGAATTTCTATGGGAAGGCTGGGCTACTGAAGCTAATGACTTCCAACAGATTATTACCAGTTGGACAGATGATCAATTCGTCATGAAAACAAGATTAATGCTGAACTTAGTAAACACAGGCAGAAGACTACCAACAGCGATTCCATGGTTTGGTTTAGAACTCTTTATATTGGTTGGGGTCATTTCTATTACAGTTTTAACTGGATTTAGACTTAAAAGAAAGAGGTAATAGATATAAGCATATATAATATTAGAAATAAATAAAATTTTTTTTTTATTAATATAATTAAATTTTTAAATCATTAAAGTAACAAAAATTCAAACAAACTTCTTTGCTATGATATTATAATGAAGTTAACAGAAATGGGAATAATAGAGAAAAAAACAAATAAAGAACAGGATTCTTTTTATGAATCAAGCGAAAAACAAAGTACTTTTAAAAAATTCTTTTCTAATTCCTTTCTACATATGGCTATAAAAAAAGGAATTTTCTATTTTGTTGTATTCTTTATTGCACTCACATTGGCTTTTCTGATACCCAGACTGGTACCAGGGAATATTTTAGAATATATTTATCAAAGACCACCAGGAGTCCCTCAGGAGGTGTGGCTGGAAGAGATAAGGGAGTTAGAAGAGTATTTAGGGTTAAATTATCCTCTTTATATTCAATATTTTAATTTCTTAAGAAGTTTCTTTTTAAAATTCGATTTAGGATATTCTACGTTATATAGTCTTGAACCGGTAGTAAATATAATTAAAAGAACACTTCCCTTTACTTTAATGTTAGTTATTCCAGTTTTAATAATTACTTTTTACATTGGAAATTGGATTGGTGCCCGTGCGGGGTATTCCGGAAAAAAAAGAGATAAAATATCCTATTATGTTTTTATGGTATTACAGACAGCACCTTTTTTTTGGATGGCCTATGTATTTGTAGATATTTTTGTTGTTGAATTAAACTGGTTCCCTTATGGAGGAACTGTTCCCCCTTTGTCATGGGACTGGGATGTAATATCTGCAATATTTAATCATTTCTGGTTACCTTTCATAGTTTTAACACTTACTAATATTGGAGGATGGTCTACTGGAGCATATTCACTTATGACATTTGAAAAAGGTGAGGATTATATAGCATTTGCAAATAAATTAGGGTTTAGAGATAAAACAATGCGTAAATATGCATTTCGTAATAGTATGTTACCACAATTTACTGGGTTAAATTTACGTTTTAATGGATTAATTGGAGCAACATTGATTACGGAAGTAATATTTCAATTTCCTGGTTTAGGTGCAACAATGCTTCAAGCTTTTAAGAGTCATGATTATAATTTAATTATTGGACTTTTTTTAGTAACTATTATAGTAGTAGTTTTAGGAAATTATATAATAGACTTGTGTTATGGCATACTTGATCCCAGAATACGAGTTGGAGGTAAAGGTGAATAAAGAATATGACTAAAGAAATGTTATTAGAGGAAAAAAGACCAGAATTAGAAGATAGTTCTTTTAAAGAAATCTTAAAAGAGAAATTTCATAATGTTATGACTCGTTATAAATCTCAATTAATTTTGCTATTTATTTTTTTTGCTGTAATATTGATAATTGTAATTTTAACATATATTCCTCCCTTTAATGATCCTGAGTTAATTTATTGGGTAGATGGTAGCAGAGATAATTTTAGTGAACCATCATTACAACATCTTTTAGGGACTGATCAACATGGAAGGGATTACTTAACTCGTCTATTGCATGCTATTAAAAATTCTTTAGCATTTGGTTTTCTCACTGGTTCACTATGTACTTTAATAGCCGTGGTTCTAGGTATAATTGGTCCCTTTAAAGGAGGAGTTACAGATACATCTGCTACTTTTATTACGAATATCGCTTTAGTTTTCCCCCAGATACCTTTTATTTTGTTAATGTCGGCTATTTTACAGACTCGTGAATGGTGGATAACAATGGTTATCATAGGGTTTTTCACCTGGCCTTGGGCTGCACGTTCTATTAGATCTCAAGTTTTGACATTAAAAGAAAGAAATTTCGTAAAAGTTGCAAAAATGTCTGGCTTAAAAGACTGGAAAATAGCTTTCGGGGAAGTTTTGCCTAATGTGTTACCCTATATATTCTTGGCTTTTATTATATTTTTAGGTAATGCTATTATTATTGAAGCAGGAATAGCAATTATTGGATTAGGTCAACAAAATTGGTTAACATTAGGTTTATTATTAAATGATGCAGTAAGTTGGGGTTTTATATTTCCTAGAAGACTTTATGCCGTGTGGTTGACACCAGGAATTTGCTTGATATTAATATATTTAGCATTCTTCATAATACACTCAAGTATAAGTCGGACGTTTGAACAAAGAAAAGTATAAAATATTATAAAAAAAAAGAAAAAGAAATATGACAGAAGAAGTAATTAAAATAGAGGATCTCAAGGGCTATTATAGAGGATCATTTGGAGTTGTTCATGCTGTTGATGGAGTATCATTATCTATTAATAAGGGGGATATAGTGGGAATAGCAGGTGAATCTGGATGTGGAAAAACGTCTTTAGCAGAATTAATAACAGGAAGACCGATAAAATTATTGCATCATGAGGGAGGGCAAGTTTATGTTAATGATCTTTCAATGTATGAATTAGATGCAGAGGTTATAAGAAAAGAAATTCTCTGTAAAGTAATGGGATATGTTCCTCAAGCTTCCCAGAATTCCTTGAATCCAGTTAAAAAGATTAGAAATTTTATATTGGATGCGATGAGGGAACGCATAGGAACAAAAGCTAGAAATAAAGAAAAGGTTTTAAACCAAGTAACCGAACACTTTAAAAAATTAGGTTTAGAAAAATCAGTTATGGATAAATATCCACATGAACTTAGCGGGGGGATGAAACAACGTGTTGTTATAGGTATATCTACTCTATGGAATCCACTTATTCTAATTGTAGACGAACCGACAAGTGCATTAGATGTTACTACTCAAAAACTTTTAATAGAGACATTTAAAAATCTAAAGAAAAGAGGAATTGTTGAGACAATAGTATTTATTTCCCATGATCTTCCCACTCTAGCACAGATATGCGATTTATGCATTATTATGTATGCTGGAAAAATTGTTGAAAAAGCAAGTATGGATGATATCATTAGTCATCCTCAACATCCATATACTAAAATGTTGATACATTCAATAGCATCTTTTAACCCAGATGGATCTGCTGAGACAAATTTAGAAGGAATTCCAGGAAGCCCTCCAGATTTGAAAAGCCCTCCTAAAGGTTGTAGATTTTATCCACGCTGTTCAATTAGTTTAGAAAAATGTGAGAAAAACTATCCCCCATTTTTCATTCCAAGAACAGAGAATAATCCAGTAGCATGCTGGTTATATGAGGAGGTTGGTGATTAATTATAAAGAATGAAATACTAAAAATTCAAAATGTTACTAAAAAATATACCTCTGGTCTTATAAGAACCAAAGAGACAATAGCAGTTAAAGATATCTCATTTAGTTTATATTCTGGAGAGATTATTTCTCTTGTTGGTGAAAGTGGAAGTGGAAAAACAACTATTGCTAATTTAATTTTAAGATTCATTAAACCAACTGAAGGGAAAATAATTTATAATGGGAAAGAAATCACGGATATTCCAACGAAAGATTATTATAAAAATGTTCAAGGGATCTTTCAGGACCCTTATAGTTCATTTAATTATTTTTATAGAATTGATCATATCTTAAATCAAGCTTTAAAATATCCTGGTCTAAAAGGTATTACCAATAAAAGAAAAACCCTTGATTCTATATTAAGTATTGTGGGGCTTAATACAGATGACATTTTAGGGAGATTTCCACATCAAATATCAGGTGGTCAATTACAGCGGGTTCTAATTGCAAGAGCGTTATTATTTAAACCTAAATTGATAATTGCAGATGAACCAACAAGTATGATTGATTCTAGCTCACGAGCAGATATTTTAAATTTATTCAAAAAATTAAGAGAAGGAACAAAATATACGGAAGGTATGTCAATAATATTTATTACACATGATATAGGACAAGCGCAATACTTATCAGATCGAGTAATAGTAATGAAAGATGGAAATATTGTGGAGGAAGGCGCAACAGTTGATGTTTTTTTCAATCCTTGTCAACCATACACTCAAAAACTACTAGGGTGTTGTCCAAGCATTCATCGGAAATGGGAACTAGATTAAAGAGAATGAGGTTTCTTATGCAAATTTAAAATTCTATTAACATAGTCGAATTAAAAATACAAAGTTAATTCATTTTTATCAAGTTTAACAATAATTAGGTGAAAATCTTAAAATACGGATATTTTGATGATGAACAGAGAGAGTATGTAATTACAAGACCAGATACTCCTCTTCCTTGGATTAATTACCTAGGTAGTGATTCATATTTTGGAATTATTTCAAATACAGCTGGAGGATTTTCTTTTTACAAAGATCCAGGATTACGACGTTTAACTCGATATCGCCATAATAATGCACCTACTGACTCCAATGGAAGGTATATATATATTCGCGATAATCAGACCTCAGAATTTTGGTCTCCTACGTGGCAACCAACTAAACATAATTTAGAACAATATAGTTGTAGACACGGATTAGGATATACCATAATTAAATCTATTTACAAAAGTATAGAAGCAGAAATCATTTATTTTGTTCCTCTAGGTGATAACCTGGAAATATGGCAATTTACTTTGAAAAATCATCGCCAAAATTCAATAAATCTATCAATCTTTTCTAGTATTGAATTTTGTTTATGGAATGCTCAAGATGATGCAACAAATTTCCAGAGAAATTTTAACCTTGGAGAAACTGAAGTTGAAGATGGAGTAATTTATCATAAAACTGAATATCGTGAAAGAAGAAATCATTTTGCATTTTTTGCTTGTTCAGAATCTCTTGAAGGTTTTGATACACAGAGAAGTGATTTTTTAGGGTTATATCATGGTTGGGAAAATCCCCTTGCAGTAGAACAAGGAAAATCATTCAATTCTATAACCCATGGTTGGGCTCCGATAGGATCTCATCATTTAAAGATTACGCTAAATCCTGGGGAAACACATCAAACTATTTTTCTTCTTGGTTATCATGAAAATGAAGCTAACCAGAAATTTAATCCAATTGAATCTCGAAAAATTAATAAAAAATCAGTTAAGAAGATAATCACTAAATTTCTAAATCCAATAAATGTTGATCATGCTTTTAAGGCTCTTAAGGGTTATTGGGAAAAATTTCTTGGTACTTTACAAGTCAACACACCTGATATTCATACCAATAGAATGATTAATATCTGGAATCCTTATCAATGTGTGATTACATTTAATCTAGCCAGATCTGTTTCACTTTTTGAATCTGGAATTAGTAGAGGAATTGGATTTCGTGATTCTAATCAAGACTTACTCGGATTTATACATATGGATCCATCACAAACGAGAAAACGTATTTTAGATCTAGCATCTACTCAACTTATAACAGGTGGTGCTTATCATCAATACCAACCTCTAACAAAATTTGGTAATAATGCAATTGGGAGTGGATTTAATGACGATCCTCTTTGGTTAGTATTAAGTGTTTCAGCATATCTAAAAGAAACAGGAGATTGGAGTATTCTAAATGAACAACTGCCCTATGAGAACAAGCCTGGAACTGAACAACCTCTAATTCACCATTTAGAGAGCTGTCTACAATATATACTTGAAAGGTTAGGTCCACATGGATTACCTCTTATTGGTCGAGCAGATTGGAATGATTGTTTAAATTTAAACTGTTTTTCTGAAGTTCCTGGTCAGTCTTTCCAAACTACTAAAAATAAGGATGGAACAGTAGCTGAATCAATGTTTATAGCGGCATTATTCGTTAAAGTCACAAAAGAATTTACTAAGATCCTTCAACAAATGGAATTAGTTGATCTGTCTAAAAATTATCTTGAATGGGCAGAAAAAATGAATTCTACGATTCTAAATTATGGTTGGGATGGAGAATGGTTTATTAGGGCTTATGACGATTATGGGAATAAGGTTGGTTCTCATGAATGTGAAGAGGGACAAATTTATATTGAGTCTCAAGGATTTTGCATTTTTGCTGGAGTAGGTATAAATGAAGGTCTAGCTGAAAAAGCACTATTCTCTGTAGAAAATAAATTAAAAACAGATAATGGTATTATGCTGCTTCAACCTCCATATTCCAGATATTACTTGCATTTGGGTGAAATATCTTCATATCCCCCTGGATATAAAGAAAATGGTTCAATTTTTTGTCATACTAATCCTTGGATTATGATCGCCGAAACAATGGTTGGAAACGGTGATAGAGCTCACGAATACTATACTCTAATTAATCCATCAGTACGGGAGGCTATTAGTGAAGTTCATCGCTGTGAACCTTATGTTTATGCTCAGACGATCGCAGGTAAAGATGCTCCTACATTTGGAGAAGCCAAAAACTCTTGGTTAACTGGAACTGCTGCTTGGAATTACGTAGCCATAACAAATTATATCCTTGGTATACAACCAGTTTATGACGGTCTATATATATCTCCAATAATCCCAAAAAATTGGTCCGGCTTTACAGCAACTCGCATATTTCGTAATGTAAAATATGATATTTCTGTAGAAAGGGTTGGTAGTGGTAATAAATCAATAATATATATAAATGATAAACAAATTAAGGGAAATATAATTCCAATACCACCTTTAAATGTTAATGAAATCTCTGTAAGAGTCGAGATCTCTTGAAGGATGAAAGCTAATTAAATTTAAGATTTTAAATAAATATCTTATCTACAAACTAGAAAATATGATAATATGAAAACAATTAATTTTCCTGAAGGATTTATCTGGGGTGCTGCAACATCCAGCTATCAGATTGAAGGTGCTTGGAATGAAGATGGTAAGGGAGAGAGTGTATGGGATGATATTTGTCATACAAAAGGTTTAATACATAATGGTGATACTGGAGATATTGCTTGTGACCACTACCATCGATATAAGCAAGATGTTGAGTTAATGAGCAAAATGAAGCTTCAAGCATATCGGTTTTCTATCTCATGGCCTCGTATTTTTCCTACTGGGTGGGGAAAAGTAAATCCAAAAGGGGTAGAATTTTATAACAACTTAATAAATGAATTAATTTCTAACAATATAGAACCTTTCATCACTCTATATCATTGGGATTTACCTCTAACTTTGCAGAAGATTGGAGGGTGGGAAAACCGAAAAGTTATAGATGCTTTTGTAGATTATGCTAAATTCATGTTTAAGAAATTTGGTGATCGTGTAAAAAAATGGATTACTTTTAATGAACCGTTGGTTTTTGCTTTGTGGTTTCCTATTCGTGGTGTTTATGGTAAAAAAGATGTTGCAATTGGAATGGAGACTACTCACATTATAAACTTGGCACACGCAAAAACTTTAGAAGCTTATAGAGATTCTGAAAATTCTGATGGTCAAATTGGAATAACTCTTAATTTAAACCCTATATATCCTCTAACAGATTCATCATCAGATAATGAATCAGCTTGCATCATTGATGGATTCACAAATCGTTGGTTTTTAGATCCTATACTCAAGGGAACATATCCAAACGATGTTTTAACTCTTCTTAATAAACACTTTGATTTTCCAATATTTCCAGATGAGGAAATGCAATTACTCAGAGATAATCGAATAGATTTTTTAGGAATTAATAATTACTCTTGTACCAGGGCACATTTAAAAAATCCTATTAAAAATTCGACAGATTTTTACAAAGTTATAATGCCACACAATCCAAAAGAAGGAGTGGAAGTAACAGATATGGGATGGGAAGTATCTCCTAATGGATTATATGATCTTCTTAAAAGGGTAAGTAAAGATTATGAACTCCCTTCTATTTACATAACAGAGAATGGTATGGCAAGTAAGAATGAGTTTGTTGTTAATAAAATAGTGCAAGATGATGATCGTTTGAATTACTTACAACGTTATCTTGAAGCCGCAAATAGAGCTATAAGTGAAGGAGTAAATTTACAAGGTTATTTTCTTTGGTCATTGATGGATAATTTTGAATGGTTATGGGGTTATTCAAAACGTTTTGGAATAATTAGAGTAAATTTCAAGACACAAGAGAGAATTTGGAAGAAAAGTGCTTTATGGTATCGAGATTTGATAGAAAAAAATGGTTTTAATTTTAGTCCTGCCCCTAATGGATTAAAGTCTTAAGATTTCAGCTAGTTCAATCTCTAGGAATTTTGACTATTATTTGAAACAAAATATGAAAAGTAATTATAATTTTATTTAATAACTCTTAGCAATATAAACTGTGCATCCTGCTGGTTTTCCACATATTAAACAAGTAGCGAACTCATGTTTATCTTCATCAAACTTTCTCCCACGAACAAATCCACCAATTTCTTTCTCAACTACTTCAGCACAAGGATATGCATCCATATCTATAGAGCAAAAACCACAACATACTATTTTACCATTTTTTATAGCTTCAATTGCAGCATCCTTTTCATAAGTAACTTCAATTTGAGATTCGAAATCAATCAATGATTTTTCTTTAATTTCTTTGGTATAATTTTGAGCTAGTTCATTTATTTTAAACTGAATTTGATCATCTCCAATGATGACCTTTTTTCCATCATGTCTTTTTACAACAACAATCTGTTTCTTCTCAATATCTTTAGGTCCAATTTCTATTCTTAAAGGTACTCCTCTTAATTCCCAATAATAAAATTTATTTCCGACTGACATATCAGTGTCATCAAGTTTAACTATAAATGAATCTTTTAATAATTCATATACTTCTTTAGCTCGTTCAAAAACTATCTTTTCTTTTCCCTTATAAATTATTGGAACTATTACTATTTGAATTGGTGAAATATCAAATGGTAATACTAAACCTTTATCATCTCCAAGATACGCAATCATTGCACCATATATTCTGCTAATGGCAGGTCCATAACATGTCTGATATCCGTATTTTTCTTCACCATCTTTATCTACAAATTTTATATTGAAAGGCTTAGAAAAATTTTGACCCAGCAAATGAGTTGATGGTTGTTGTATTACTTTTCCAGAACCCATTAGAACATCTGCTGCAAAAGTGGAAACCGCACCAGGAAATTTATCCCATTGAGGTCTTTCAAAAAAGATGATTGGAATAGCAAATTCATCCTGAAGCATCTGATATGCCATTTCCATATCTTCTTTTACTTGTTCAATAGCATCCTCCATTGTTGCATAAACATTATGAGCTTCTATCCAATGAAATTCTCTCCCCCTAAAGAATGGCCTCGTCATCTTAGTCTCATATCGCCATACTTGACATGATAAATACCTTTTGAAAGGTAAATCCTTATAACTTTGGATCCACAAGGGGTACATTTTATATAGAGCAGTCTCACTTGTAGGACGTAAAGCTAACCTCTCGGTTAATTTACCTGAACTCCCCGCTTCAGTTATCCAAAAAACCTCTGGAGTAAAACCCTCAACATGCTGTGATTCTAAATAAAAATTTGATTCAGGAATTACAGAGGGCATGGTTAAAGGTAAATGACCCTTCTCTTCTAATATCTTTTCATATTTAGCATACATTTTTTTAATAGTAATTGTTGACCATTCTCTATAGACAACAAAACCTTTAACATTATATCTTATATCCGCTAATTCTGCTTTATTAATTAACTCTGTATACCAAGCAGAAAAGTCTTCTTCTTTTGATACTGTAATCCCTGTTATGGGTGCTTCCTTTTTATTTTTAGCCATAGAAAATCATCAAGATAAATAATTCAAACATTAAATATTTTATGGGAGAGCAAATTAATATTTCTAACTAATCCTATTTAATAGGAAAAGAGAATTAATTAATCTGGGAGTAATTTCGCATCTGTAATAATAGTATCATTTTTAAGATTGCAATTATAATTTTTTGAAACTAAATAATTCCTTATTCTTTGCCCGATTTTATCTAGTTTTGCAAAATCTGGTTGTTCTCCACTATCAAAAATAATAATAGATTTAGCTGATTCTAATTCTTCTTTGCTCAGCTCGTCAGCAACCGAGATTATAATTGAAACTGCCCCCTCTAATTTCGCAATTTTCTTGATCTCCTCTTCTAAGGAGCCAAATGTGAAATATTGTCTACTCTTACTCTCGATTTTTTCTAATAAAATTTTTTCCAAATTATTTCTTGAAGTTTGATCATAAAAAGCGGTTAATTCTTGGGAGCATATAACTCTATACTTTCCAGAAATCAGTTGTTCCTTTTCATTAATAAATTCGATTAATTTATCATAGTATTCTTGGTCTACGTTTTGAAAATTTTCAACATTTTTAACCAGATCTGTAAGTTTAAAGATTAGATCATAGTAAAATTTTAAATTTGACTTAATTTCTAACTTGTCATTCATTTCCTTAATTTCAGGATAATACTTTTTGAGAATAATATTTATGTTGTGATTAAATTCAGCACAAAGCTTAGCAATTTCATTAATATTTTTTACAGATTTCTTCCTTAGCTGATTTAGTAAGGTTAAATCTAAATTCGATAAACCTTCGAATATCTCTTTAATCTTAATATAATATTTTTTCTCTATATAGCTCATACCCTTATAAAAAAGATAAAAATTCACTCTTATAATCTTATTTTAAAGTAAAAAATTAATGTTTAAACATTATAATACTAAAAAGAATTTAATAGCGGTCATAACCGCGCCACTTATTATTGGAACCGTAAAATTATCATTAATTCCAATTGGCAATAGCTCTATCAAGGGTGCAGCAATTCCCCCAGCAATTAAAACGATTAACGGTATATCCAATGAGGTATATAGAATAAAACCAGATATTATAACTGAGCCAAAACAAGCCAATGTGCCTTCAAGTGTTTTTTCAAATATTTTATGTCTTCCATAAGCTAATCCAAATATTTTACCAAACATATCAGTAAAAACAAGAAAAACTAATGCCGTAGTTGCAATTTCTATCTCAAAAAAAAGCACAATTATAAAAGTTGAAATTAAAAAGATAGTCATTGAAGAAAATCTTTGTTCTTCACCTTTTCTAAAGATTGCTTTAACTTTTTCAGTTAATAATATATTAGTACTTTTATGGATAAATCTCAAAAGATCAAGAGCTATAAAGCACAAACATACAATCCCTATAAGATATAGTCCGAAGGTGTGATCCATATGCACAAATATTAGAAATAATAATGAGACTGGTCTAATAGCTACTCTCCACCAATGCGACAAGAATCTTTCATCTGTAATAACTAATTTTTTCTCAGTAATCACTTTATACATACCAATTGTCCCAATATGAACCAATATAAGTACGAAAAATAGATTAAGACCACTATTTGGATAAAAAATAAACACAGAATACCCTAGTACAGGAAATAATATAACTGGTAATAGTGAACCTGCCTTAGAAATGTACGTAAAAATAACCACAAGGACAAGTAAAAAAAGTAACACATAAAACAAATCAAAACTAACCGTGAGATAATTTACTAGGTAAAAAAGAAGCAAGCCTGTAGCCGTAGCATTCCCTTGACCACCTCTAAATCTTAAATAAAAAGGAAACACATGACCAATTATAGCCAATAATCCGCAAATTTGCCAAATAATTAAATTTACACCTAAAATGAATGCGAATAACATTGCAAGTAATCCTTTTAGAGTATCATATATTGCTGTTAAAATTGCAAGCGGTAAACCCAAGACATGAAATGCATTTGTAGTACCAGGATTTTTATCTCCTTCCTCTCTAATGTCAATACCTTTTAACTTACCAAACAAAAACGCGGGTAAAATTGCTCCAAGTAAGTATGCCATAATCAGACTTAAAATACTTAAAAAAATTTCAATAATTTCCATATATATTCACTATTGTGTTCTATTATCTATATTTTAAGCTCTGTAATATAAATACTTTTTCTTGGAATAAGTCAATTAAAATCCGAATACTTAATGAGAATAGAATAAGTAAAAATTAAATTAAAAAAAAAAATAGAAAAAAACTGTCCAATTCTTTTATGATAACTTGCTTTTTATTTGTTTAGAACGACTTCGTAAAGTGACTTCTGTTACTTTAGCTACATCGCTAACTTCTGCTTGTGTTTTCCTGCAATTTCCTGCTTTTGCAGCCATGTAAATTACACTTGCAGCTAAACCCTTTGGATCCTTTCCAGTTCTTAATAGTCCATTTTTAGAAGCTTCTGCTAACATATTCACTGCTTTCTTCTGAATATTCATCGGTAGATTCAAATCATTTCCAAATCGAAACACAAGTTGCTCGGCTGTTATGGGACGGTATTTGAGCCCAAGTTCAGGTAAAACTTCCTTTACAATCATACCTAATGAGCGATGTACTGTCCTTCTTGGTGTCATTGAGGCTTCGCAAACTTCTTCAAGTAATCTTGGAAATTCATGTACTCTAATTGCGGCATACAATGAAGCAGCAATAAATCCATCAATTGATCTACCCATTGTGAGTTTTTTCTTAGCCACAACTGAATATATTTTCCATGCTGTTTCTTTTATATATTCAGGTATATTCATTTTGCTGGTAAGCATTTTTAGTTTCGGTTTTGCTTCCCAGAAATTTCTTTCAATTGAAGAGATGAGTGAATTTTGAATTTTAGATAATCTTGAAAATAAAGTCTTACCACGGGCATTAATTAATCTACCTTTCGAATCAACCTTAGAGGCAGGTAACATAGTACGTGGACCAAATTCTCTCCAACGAGGTTCTGTGCGTCGTCTTTTGTTTACTTCTTCAATTGTATAAGCTCTGCGTTCGTTCCCGACTAAATTCCTTCCGATTATCATACCACAATTTAGACATACATTATCTCCGTCTCGAGATTCGATACATGGATTGCTACAACATTGAGAATCTGGACTACAGCTTGTATCATCCACTGGACCGGATTTAGTTGAACGTAATCTATCTCGATAGCTCATATCTGTTCACTTTTTCCTGTATTTTTATTTTTCGACTGTAAAAACTTGATTAATAGTGATATTGATCAATGTTTTCTTATATTTCTAAGACTCTAATGATCAGTTGGAAATATAATATTGATCATTATTATTTATAATCGTGCATTCACAATGTCTATTTATATGTTGTGACATAAATTGTCACACCACTATATAAAAGCTTTTCTATACAAATTTGTGATGTGTCCACGAACAAATGATCTATGGGCATTTCGTGGGAATTTATAATTTATAAGTTTTTTAAAATTTGTAATTTATTAAATCTAACGGTTCAAATATATAAACCGCTCCATATAATATAAGAATATCTGGTTGTAATAACCAGTGAAATAGAAATCAGAGGCATGCCCACCAAATGGCATCCACAAAATAGCACAATTATTATTACCTTTTGAGTAATAAGTATTCTGTATATTTTCACAAATTCCAAAATAATTAATTATATCATGGGTACCTTGAAAAATAAGACATGGAGGACTATCGGAATCAATTAGCTTTTCAGGGTTTCTAAATTCATCACTACCAACAATTCCAAAAAAGTTCATAAGATCATTTGCGGGATAAAAAGGGATCATTCCTTTAATAGTTATGTTAGTACTAAACAAATCGGTGTAGTCTCCACTAGCAATCGCCAACCCTGCAGCACAAGCAAGATGACCACCTGCTGATCCTCCACTAATGAAAACAGAATTTAAATTTACTCCAAATTCATCAGCATGAATTGTCAGATATTTTGTAAAAATTCCAATATGACGAATCATATCATCAATGTTGAAATCACTTTTTTGATAATCAGGAGTTAGTGGATCAAATGAATACAAAGGATTTTCATCGAGTCCATATTGGATATCAAAAACTACATACCCTTGAGCTGCAAAATATTTATTCATTTGTAGCATATTCATCAAACCTTTATTACCAGAAACCCAACTTCCCCCATGTATTCTAATTATGGTAGAATTACCCCCAGGAAGCGGATTCTCACTACTCAAAGGCATATAAGCATCAAAGTATAATTTTATTCCCTCATCATCATAAAACAATATATCTCTTTCAATATCACAATCTTTAGGAGTCATACCCAGAAAATAACTTGATAATGAAAAAGGAGTGTCTAAAAAGTATTCATTGACATCCTCAGGTATCTTTTCTCTCCAATCTGATCCAAAAGTTGTGGAAAAATCTATTTCAATTTGGTTTATAGTAAATTGAGTGATAAATAGTGGACTCAATAACAACCCAGATACCAAAACTCCCGATATTGTTGTTCTATAGATTTTTTTATTAGTCCAATCAGGATGTTTCAATTTTAATAGTAAAATTGTATTTGCAAAAAATATAATGGAAAAGAAGATTCCAAATTGACCTGATATAATAGCAATAAATACTGTAATAATTTCAAAGGATCCAAATACAATTACTAAAGCAAAAATAATTCCTATATAGAATGTAAATCTTGAAATTACAGTAATTGTTTTTTTTAATGTCCTTCTATTAGGAAAAGATCTTCGCGAAGATTGAACTAATATTTTTTGTTCTTTTAGCTTAATTTTTAAGTTTTCAAAATTATGGTTTTTTAAGCCACCAATAGAATACAATATTCCTATTGATAAATTACCAAAATAGAAAAAATATGTTAGTAAATAACCAGCTAAATTATCAATTATTTTATTAGAGTAATTTACTGATATGAGTAAGTTGCCTAACATTAGAAATATCATAGTAAGGATAATAAAAGTTAAGTACAAATAACTAAATATATTCATTTTTGAGTTTAACATACCTCTCTTCTTAAGTTTTACTGAATTAAAGAAAATT
>JBHLNK010000074.1:0-19427 GCA_048941625.1 Promethearchaeota archaeon
TAATTTACATATGCAGTTTAATCTATAAAAACCTATCGATTCTTAAAAATAAGCAAGAAACGCATTAGATATTAGTTTATTTAAGAGTTATAATATGCGCTTAATAAATTATTTATTATGTTTTGATCTAAGTCAAATAGTTTAAAAATAAGTCGATCTAATGTCTTTTCTATGTATTTCTTGTCATGATTTCTTATGGCATTAATAAGATTTTTTCTAAAATTGATATTATTAAATGAAGAAAGATACTCTGAATTAAACTGTTTTTCTAAAGAAATGATTACATCATTCAAGTAATTATTTTCAAAATTTTTAATTAATACTTGAGTTAAAATTTTAACTAATTCAAAGGTTGGTTTTTTTTCTTTAGTTTCGAAATTTCTTAAATTTGGTATTGGTAAGCCTTGTTCAAGCTTAGATTTACTGCGTTTAATTGATAAATTCTTTGCTTTAAATAAAAAATATACAAGTCTAGAATTTAAATAAGAAAGTATAAACAAATTATCAATTCTGCTATTTGTTTTTTTAGGCCAAAGAAAGTAAGTATCAGACGTAGCATAAAATGAGCCCTCAGAATATCCAAATACATTTTCATTTGATATATATTTAAAGAATATTTTTTCTGAATAATCATATAAAGGTTCAAGATCTACTAAATTATTTCTTTTTCCTCGATTGCCCTGTTGGATGAACGAGCCTCTTCTCGGATAATATATATCTTCTGGGTTTTCTTTTGCATTGATTAAAATATCTATTAAAGGCACTTTAAATTGTTCTATGTATCTTGAGAGATTTGGGTATTTCATTTGGAGTAATTTATTTCGTTTTTGACAATCTTTTGATTTAAATTCATTCTTATTGAAATAAATTAAATATCCAATCTTATTTTCATTATTATAACCGTAATTTTTTATTGATTTGCTTTTGTAAATTTTCTTTAACCTATTTTTCTCAGCGTCATTGATTTTTATAAATTCTCCATCAATACAGATGAAAAAATCATTATTATTAACTAAAAGATTTTCACCTTCATTTAAAATAAAGATTGAATCCTTAATGAGGATCAAACCATTGCGAATTATGAAATAATCTTGCAGATATGAAATTTTCTCTTTTATCTTACAAAATTTTTCTATTTTATCTACATAAATTTGTACTTCTTTAGGATAAATAAGATTCCAACTTTCATCTTTCTTTAAATCATTATTTGTTAAAGCAGAGGTATATTTTCTCTTATAACTCAGATTTTCATTATAGAATTGTATTATTTCTATATGCTGGTCGACATTTAGAATTTTTTCCTGGACTTTTTTCTTTTTTATAACGAAAATACAATTACGTTGTCCTTTAGCTCCTTTGAAAATATTTACATGTGAAAGATCAATATACTGAAGTAAAAAACAATTTTCTAGTAAATGTGGTTTTAAGTATTTAATTCCAGTCTTATTAGATTTAGTAATCCAGTAATTTGTTGTGATAAATGTTAATATTCCTCCTGGCTTCAACTTTTCAATTGCCATATGAATGAAGAAGTAAAATAAATCCATATTTCCTACAAAATATTTCGCACAGAGCGGAAATTTATTAACATATTCTTGAAAGATAGCAGCATTATAATTTTGACCCAAATAAGGTGGATTACCAATTATAATATCAAATTTTTCATTTGGGTCTGATCCTAAAAAGTTTTCAAATCTAAGGTTTACATTAGGATAGAATTTCACAAGTTGATGTTTTAGATTGTAATCCAACTCATATGCTGTTATGTTAGAAAAACTATATTTAAGGAGATACTTTAAAAAAATTCCTTCTCCTACTGAGGGTTCCAAAACCATAAAATTCTTAGAATTTTTCTCTGAATATTTGATAAAATTAAATATATTCTTAACCATAAATTCAGCAATATAACTTGGGGTAAAATATTGGCCAATTGGCTCCTTTGCGTTAGATGAGTTATTTTTTATTACCATCTGATATTAATTATAGATTTGAAATCTAAATAATTACTGGTTCAATCTCATTAAAATAAAAATTATGATTTTAAATTAAAAAAAATGAATATAGGCAAAATTAATTGAAAATTTTTCTAATGATGATGATGTTCATGATCTTCCATCTTGATGTTTATAGGTTTTAAATTACCAATTGCCCATGCTGTTACTTCATTTAGAGAGGGATGAATAACCATCGAATTATAAATAGGCATAAAAGATCCTGCTTCTGGGCATGCTCTTTCTGCTTTAGGAATATCTTTTTCATCTTTATATTCTGGTAATTGACATGTGAAACCTGAATTCATCAAATAAACAAATGGTTGCACTAATAGAGCAGCATTGGGACCAATCACATGTGCCCCCAGTATTTTATAGGATTTATCAATAATTAATTTTACAAATCCATCATCATCTTGACCTGGTTCATAACCCATCGCAAAACCTTTTGCAATCGTTGAATAATTCTTCATTGCCACGTAGATCTCATAGCCTTTCTCAATTGCTTCTGCTTGAGTTAAGCCAACATGACCTATTTGTGGGTATGTAAAGATTGCCCACGGAACTGAAGTATATTCTACTGATTTTTTTTGATCTTCTGGACCAAAGATATTATTAGTACAAATTTCTGCTTCATAATTTGCCTTATGGCGAAATTGGTAAAGTCCATTGGCATCACCAATACACCAAATATTTTTCTTATTGGTTTCTAAATGCTCGTTTGTTTTTATCCAACCTTTTTCGTCTGTTTTGACTCCTGTATTACCAACTTTCAATAAATCTGCATTTGAACGTCGTCCAGTGGCAATTAAAACCTCTTCAGCAATTATTTCTGTTTCTTTTCCCGTTTTTGAATTTTTTACTAATATAGCTTTAAGTTTTTTTTTATTATATGCTTTAACTGCCTTTTCATCTAATAATACTTTCATATGTTTATTGAAACTTCTATACAAAAATTGACTAATTTCTGGTTCCTCAGTTGCAACTAAACGAGGTAACATTTCTATAATTGTTACCTCAGTACCCATTGCTGAGAAGATATGGGCAAACTCAGCGGCAATGACTCCGCCGCCAATTATTATAAGACTTTTCCATAGTTTTTTAGGAAATCTTTCTCCAAAGAAATTTTCATTTGTTATATAGTCGATCTGTTCAATCCCTTCGATTGGAGGTATAAAAGATCTAGCACCTGATGCTAATACAAATCTCTCTCCTTTGAAATGACCTATCTCCTTACCATTTTTAAGATCTTTCACTTTCATTTCATAATCTCCAATAAATTCCCCAACTCCTTTGTATACTTTCAAATTTGGAACAGAGGATAAACCCTTATCAATTTCTTTACTTTCATCGATTTGAGACCACATTCTTTTAGCTATTAAATCCCATTCAATGTTTTCTACATTGAATTCAATTCCAACCTTTTTGGCGTGCTGAGATTCTCGAATTAGATCAGCTGGATGAACCAAAACTTTTGATGGAATGCATCCACGAGTTAAACATGTACCACCCATTTTTGTGTTTTCTACAAGAGCACAATTCATTCCTAATTGAAGCCCAACGTTTAAAACACTCAATCCTACTCCGCTTCCAATAACTACTAAGTCATATGATTCCATAATTTCATTTTTATCTAGATCACTTTTAAAGTTTATAGTAATAATTTAAAGAAGAGTAATGAAATAAATGATAGAAGCAATTAAGATTGAATTAGAATAAGATTGTAAAAGGATTAGGTCTTGGCAGGGATTAAAATAATAAAATTACTACCTTTTTTATAATCGCCTTTAATCCTATCTTCCACCCATATCTCACCTTCGTAACTATCAATTATTTTTTTCACAAGAGACAACCCAAGACCCATCCCCTTACTCTTCTGGCTCTTTCTTGTACCTCTCTCAAAAATACTGTTTTTACGATAATCTGAGATGCCTAGACCGTTATCTCTGAATTCCATCTTAATATACTGATTATTCTCTTTTTCTTCTTCACTGATATTTATATCAATATCAATTTGAGAGTTATTATTATGTCTAACAGCATTAATTAAAATATTCTCAAAAACGTCTAATAAGAGATTGTTTGCTAGTACATAATTTCTTTTATTCTGAGAATTAACTTGAATGTTTAAGTTCCTATTTTGAAAGCTAGATTGTAAAAAATTAATTGCATTCTCAATTACTTGGTTGACATCTAAATCTTCTAAGTTAATTTCAGAATCATCAATCTCAGTTATCTTTCTAACATTAGATATTAACTTTTTTGCTCTATTGACTTGTTCATCCATGATTTCATATAATTCCCTTATAGTACTAAGTTTTTCAGGGTTGTGTATATAAAGAGAGCTAAGTTCAACTGAAGAACTAATATTTTGAAGGATATTGTTGATATCATGGGCAAAGATATCTCTATAAAGATTAGCTTGATAATAAGCTTTTCGGTACTTTTCTTCTGATTCTTTTATTTGCTGTTCGACATTCTTTTTCTCCGTAATGTCAACAAGAGAAATTACAACTTTAGACCAAGTATCCTCAAATCCAGGTAGAATTGAAGTTCTGGCATGTAAATAAATGAGATCTTTTGTAAATGTTTTAGAAGCTATTTCCGAATCGTATACTGTTTCACCTTTAAGAAAAGTCAACAATTCTCTTTTGTTGTATAAGAAAACGTCATCTGTGATATTTCTCTCCACTTCCTCTTTATTAAGAAAATTGTTCATTTTTCCAATTAACTCTTCTTTGCTTTTAGCTTTATATAATTCTATTGTTTTCCTATTCAAATCTATTACTTTATTCTTTGTAAAAAGCTTTAAAACTTCTTTTGGATTTTCATCAAAATATTTATCAAAATCGGTAATTCCAGATGATTTTAACTTATCAAGATAGCTTTTTGCTTCAGAATAGTCTTGCTCCATTAAAGCAATTGGAGAATTTTCAAATAATTTTCGATATTTCTCTTCTGATTCTTTTAATTTTTGCTCAGCACTCTTTTCTTTAGTAATTTCTCGTGTAACTTCTACAAGAGCATTAACTTTTCCAGTCTTATCCCGAATTGGATAACCGGATACAATCCAATATCTACCATCTGGGGTTAACCTTTCTTTTGTTACTGGTTTTTTTGTATGTAAAGATTCTAACACTGGACAACCTTCGCATGGCTCATCTATAAAATTCCAAACATTATAGCATTTTCTTCCAACTAATTCTTCTGGAGTTGAATGAGCAGAGTCCGCAGCAGCCTTATTTAACCACAGAATAGTATTATCCAGCTTCTGGAAAACTATATGCTCAGAAATACTTTCTAAGATAACAGATTTCTCATATTCTATTTTTTGAATTTCATTTGTCTTTTTGTCAAAAATATTTCTTAATCTTTCATTTAATTGCTTTAATTTTTTTTCAGCTTCAATAGTTTTTGTTTGTGAATCAAAAATAGCAACTACTTTTTCAGAAGGTAATCTATATATATATATCTCTGTCCATCCATAAACTCTGTCATCCTGATATAAGGAAGTTGGGGAATGTTCTGATTTACCAGTTTTCCAAACTCTTCTTAACGCATCAAGGAATCCAAATTCATCAACACTAGGAAAAACATCGTTAAGTCTTTTATCAATTACGTCTTTTTGAGATACTTGACATATAGCGAGTCCAGCTCTGTTCATCTCTCTTATTATAAAATGTTCGCCATTATCAATTGTTTCATAAATGGCTACTCCAGAACTTATATTATCTAATAATTTCTTTAATATTTCTTCATTTTGATAAAGTTCAGGTTCAACCATACAATTACACCATTCCTTTTTTAACAGGAAGTGAATTTATTTAAAAATTTACAAGCTATATTCAATTCCTTCTGAATTTATAATTCAAACATTTAACTAATCAAGTTTTTATATTTAAATTTATGTGACAAAATTCGAATTTGGCAGGTCCGTAAAGTATAAAAATAATAAAAAAAAAATGAAAACTATAATAGTGAAGGTAGTATTTTGGCAAGAGGAACTGCTAAACCACCTAGAAGGCTTCCGATAGAGCTAAACTTTTTAAGATAATCTTTAATATTTTTAGAAACTTTTACAGCTCTGGTTTTACCTTCGATAATTGTACCATCTTCAGATAATAAGAATATTTGAATTGTTTGTTCTCCAGTTTCCCGGGGTTCTAAGGTCAACCAAGTAGTATCTCCGTTTTCTAACATTGTGGATAAAATACCCGCGATATCTGTCCCTTCAGATGAAATTAAAGGAATTGGTTCATCTGGAATCAAAAAATTGCCTCTCCCTTCTACTTTTATATCAAGCTTTAATTTGTTTGGTTCAAATCCAGGAGCATTCACTTTTAAAATATATTTTTTTTCTTCTGGAGCGTTATTATATAAAAAGCAAAAAATATTCAACTCTGAATTAAGATATACGACTTCTTGGGCTGTTGAGTCTAAATATATTGGATCTTTTGAGATACGTTCAATATTATCTGCTAATTCTAATTGTAACCTATCAATTATATTAAAGAATCCTGGATTAAATTTAATAATATAATTAAATAGTTTGTAGATATCTTTCATACCGAAATACCATGCCCCTTCCATATATATACCTTTATCGACTTGGAAATTTACCGAATCTACATCAATAATTTCTTTTAATTCTTGAATTAATTGATCTTCGGATAAGACTTCCTGAAATTTCAAATAATAAAGAAATAACAACTTTTCAAGAGCAAATGTTATGGGTAATTCATCTTCTTCTTGTTCCTTTATTTTTTGGATGAAATCAGGATTTAAAATTTTATTTAATTCTGCTAAATATTCATCCCATTTAAGGAAAGTCACAGGATCTAAGTGATTTGAAAGGATTTCAGCAAAAAAATTATCCAAAAATATTTGATGCGTGGTTGGTTTATAGAAGTCTTGAAGACCATTTACATCATGAATATTAAGGTTTAGACTACGTATTAGTATAGATAATCCTAGCCCAACTAAAGCAAAACCAGCTGCAGCAAATCCAATATCAAGAAGATTCAAAATGAGCATTATTGCAAATAATATTATGGCTATGAAACAAATAAGAGAAATAATTTTCAATAAATTAGTGACCCTTTTTACACTACTTGAAAGAAAGTCAAATCCATCAAGGCTGTCTATTGGTCTTCCTCGTTTTCGTTCAAAATTTAATCTCATTTTAAGAGAACTCTCAGTGGAGCTAGCACCTAATAGTAGCATACAGGAATTGAATGTATAAATGACTAAAACTACTAGATATACAATTTGTAACGTAAAATCAAGTGCTTGAATAAAAGCAAGAAGTGTAACTACTAATAATATTATTGGCAAGATAAAAAGTAAAAGCTTTCCAGCCTTTGACATATAGGCAATCATTTTACCTTGAAATCTTTCTTTTTTGAGAATCTTCGTTAAACCCTTTTCTAGGATTTTTTCCATTTTGCTTATCAACTTTTTAATTAGAATTTTTTTTTGGAATTATGTAATTAGAATAATAGAAAAACGCATTTTTAATATTATTGAATATGAATAATACAGTAAGCAATTTTTTTTTCATATTAAAATGATTTATTTAAATCATCACTATATTCTACATAGATTAGTTTTAAGTAATAATAAAAACAACTAAAGCGAGATTAATATGAGAATTAATACTAATGGGGAAAAAAAGAAAGTATCAACTATTATTAATGAAGATGAAATTTTTAAGTCTTTAGGGCATCAAATTAGAAGTGATATTATCAAGTTGCTAGGAGAGAATCCCTTATCTTTTACAGAAATTAAGAATAAAACTACGGTTGTTGATAGTCCAACTCTTTCTTATCATCTCAAAAGTTTAGGACTCCTATTGATGCAAAAAGAAAACAAATATGAACTTTCTGCTATTGGGGAAGCTGCTTTTAATTTATTGAGCAAAACTGATGAATCAGTTAGGATTTCCCGGTATAAGAAAAAATTTATGTATGCATATATTGCCACTGTTTTTTGCTGGATTAGTGCATCGTTTATTATTCCATTCATTATTGCTGCTGAATTTGATCTTGTCATTACATCAATTTCAGTTAACCTTGTTATTACAGCAATATCCACAATAAACGAAGTTTTAATCAGCATTTTGCGTAAAAAATATTAATACTTCTCTATTTTTGAAAATTCCAATAAATCCCTTCCCTAATTTTAACTTAAAAGGTAGTAAAGAAATTTTTACTAAAACTTTTTACACTGCTATATTAAAATCTGAGGGATTATATTTGAAAATTAAAGGAAATGGAGTTCGAATTGTAGAAAAAAATAAAATTTGGACTCCAATTCTTATAAAAAAATTATTAATTTCAATTATAATAAATGCTATAAAAAAATTTATGAAAAAATGAAGTGATGTTAAAAAATGAGTGTAATTACAGATAATATTGTTATTGATATAGTAGATCTTAAAAAATACTTCAAAGAGGTTAAAGCTGTCGATGGAATAACATTAAAGATTAATAAAGGTGAGTTATTCAGTATTCTTGGTCCGAATGGAGCTGGAAAAACTACATTAGTTCGAATGTTAACAACTGTGTTGACACCAACTTCTGGAGATGCTCACGTAAATGGCAATAGCATATTAACTGGAAAAAATAAGATTGTCAAGAAAATTAGTGTGTGTCCACAAGCGATAACGATTTATGATGTATTAAGAGCTGAAGAAAATGTTGAATTTGTGGCAGCTATGCATGATATTCCTCGAAAAGAAGCGAAAGAAAAATCTAAGAAATTATTAGATGATTTTGGTATTGCTGGAAGAAGAGATTGGGCTAAAAATTTCTCAGGAGGTATGAAAAGACGTTTAAATCTTGCAATGTCATTAGTCTCTGATCCAGATATTTTATTTTTAGATGAACCTACAGCGGGTCTAGATCCCCAAGCAAGAAGATTAGTATGGGATTTCATAAGGGATTTGAAGAATAAGGATATAACCATAATTTTAATGACTCATGATATGGTCGAAGCTGATTCATTAAGCGACAGAATAGCTATTATTGATCAAGGAAAAATTATAGCAGTAGGAACTCCTTCAGAATTAAAAGAGAAGCATGGTAGTGATAATGTACTAGAACTTTCATTCAATGAACATGAAGAGCTTAATTTAGTGAAAAAAAAAATTGAAAAGATACCATTTATTGTAAACTCAAGCGAGATGAGAAAAAAAGGAAGAAATACTTTATTTATAGCATTCCAAGGTGGTTTAAAAAACTTAGTGAAAATATTACAACAAGGATTAATTGATAATATTGATGAGGTTGATAATATGAAATTTAGACAAAACTCACTCGAAGATGTCTTTCTAAATTTAACAGGAAGGAGGTTAAGAGATTAGAATGAATTTATTAGAAAATAAAGCGATTCAAATTGCAATTAAAAATACTAAAGACAAGATACGACATTGGCAGTATTTAACTTTTTCTTTAGGTTTTGGGGTTATGTATACATTGCTATTTTATTTTTTTCTTGGATATGAAATTTTTCAATACAGCTTTCCTGGTATGATAATTTATATAACCTCAGCAGGCACAACAAGCGCAGCAATATCGTTTGCAGCTGATAAAACATCTGGTATGCTTGAGCGTTTAGACACAATGCCAACAGGAAGAAAAAATCTATTTTTAGGAGCTTTATTGTCAGATACCTTTATTATTTCACTCCAAATAATTATCATGTTTATTATTGGATATGGTATACTACAAGTCCCATACAAGGGAATTCTTGAATTATTGATTGGATTCTTCATTGCACTAATATTTGGTATTTCTGCTGTTGGAATTGGGGTTATAATTTCAGGAATAGCAAAAACTCCCGAAATTGCTAATGCTATGGCATTATTTTATTATATACCAATATTATTTCTCTCTGGAAGTTTAATGCCATTTGAAAGCCCTATCGTGTTTTTCACACCTCCCTTCTGGGCTAAGCAGATATTCCTACAAATAACTGTATTAGGGGATGGTTTAATGGACCCTCTCTACAGTAGTTCATTATTTGGACCAACTGGGACTGCTCAACCACTTGCTATCTCATTGTTAGGAGGGCTTCTTGTAGAAATCGCTTTTACTATTGGATTTATAGTAATAGGTATAATTATATTCCAGAAGAAAACCAAATTTTAATTTGTTTTTTTTTGTTTTTTTTAAAGTTCTCCATATCTAACCATAAACCAAGTAATAATATTTGTGTTTGGAATGATAATTTCTTCAAGTACAGTGAAATTGAATTTTTCAAAAAAAGCTAGATTTCCTTTGTTTGTTGTATCAAGCCAAATAGGAAGTTTCGCTTGATCTATATACTTTAAGAAAGTTTCTAGAAGCATTCGTGCAAAACCCTTACCTTGATGTTTGGGATCAACAGCTAATAATTCCAGATACCAATGTGGAAGTTTCATGTAGATATTTCTTAAGGAATCTCTAACTGCTTGAACGAAAGTGATCCTTTTTGTAGATTTTATTCCAAAGATAATTGGGAATTTTATAACTCCGTTAGTCAGATATTTCCAATAAGATACTTCTTTGGTTGGTGGACGCAATATAATTATTCCTTCCAAATCTTCAGACGTACCATAAACTACACCATATTTAATCCCAATACGAAGTGAAAGTTGCCAATAATTCTGAACTCTTATCAATCTTCTTTTTAACTCAGGGATTTGCCAACGAATTACAGCGTCATTTTGAAATGCCCTCGATAACATAAGACTGGCAGGTTTAATATGCTTTTTTGAAAGCTTGATTAACTCATTTAATTCTGACATTAGTTTAAAACTAAATTAATATTAATTTAATGTTTTTTATTTTTTTGTCAAATAGATTTTCATATAGTTATCGGAAAGTACTAAAATTCTCAAACTTTTGCTTAATCAAGTAAGAATATTAATTGTTTGAAACTTGCCTGATACAAATTTTGAAATTAATGAAATAAATGGAATTTATCAGATTAAAATTGATGTTCCTTTCGCAGTTAAATATGTATGTCTGTATCTTTTTAAAATGAATGGAAAGAATGTTCTTATTGATTCTGGTTTAAACATGGGAAATTGGAAAGAAAAAGTTTTTTCTGCTTTTGATAATTTAAATATTTCAATTCAGGATATAGATTATTGTATAATAACTCACATCCATACTGATCATATAGGTTTAGTAAAAATATTCAAACAAGTAAATCCTAACCTTAAAATCTTAATGCATGATATAACTCATGATATTTTAAAATGGGAAAAAAATGAAGATAATTTGAATGAACTAGAAGATCAAGCAAAAAAAACAGCAAAAGAATTGATAAGATATGGGATAAGTGAAGAACTAGGAAAAAAAGTTATTCAATTTTTTTTGTTCTGGCCGAAATTTTTACAATACCAAAAACCTGATATTATCGTACATGATGGAGATTTAATATTTGATAGATTAAAAGTAATTTGGACACCAGGACATAGTTTCGGACATATTTGTATATTTGATAAGGAAAAAGGATATCTTTTCTCTGGTGACCATATATTAAGCCGAATCACCCCTCATATAGGCAATTTTATAATCCCCAGACACATGGTGGAAAAGTACAAGAGTTACGATTTTAATAATATTCTGAAACACTACCTAGCATCCCTGGATAAAATTAACCAACTTAACCCAAATATAATTTTCCCTGCTCATCAAGAAATTATTTATAATCCTCAAGAACGCATTCAGCAAATAAAAGAACACCACAAGAAAAGATTATCTGAAATTTCAAGTGTAATCAAAAATAATCCTTTAACTGCCTTTAGAGTTTCTCAAATTCACTTTGGAGAAGATTTAGACGAGATGAATTCATTTATGGCACTTTCAGAAGTGTTAGGACATCTATTTTATCTTGAAGCTGAAGGAAAAGTAAAATCTATTGAAGAAAATGGAAGACTTTTATATTTTAGTTAGTAATGTGTGAATAATATGATTGAATGGATTAATTTTCTTATATTAGTTATCTCAACCATATTGATGACTTATTTTTATTTAAAGAGTGTTGGCCCTGCAAAGCTAGAGCAAAAAATAGGTGAAAAAGCATATGTCAAATGTGGGAATTATCGTATCATTGCTAGCTTTTTTGAATTAATAACAATCATAAATTACATTTTGTATTTCTTTTTCCCTATATCATTTCCAATTCCTCAATATTTTTGGTGGGATTACTGGATCTCTGTTGTTATAAGTTTTACAATATTAGTTCCATGTTTAATTATCATGCTTAAAGGAGTTAAAGATGCTGGTAGAGAAGCGCTTTATCCCGATAAGAAGCATACTTTATATAGTGGAATATATGAAAAAATTCGTCACCCTCAAGCTTTAGGGGAAGTTTTTATTTGGTTAGCTGCTGCATTACTATTGAACTCTCCATTTCTTTTTCTTTATTCTATAGTATGGTTTCCGATATTTTATTGGTTTTGCATTGCTGAAGAGAAAGATTTGGAGCTTCGATATGGAGAATCATATATTGAATATAAAAAGAAAACAGGAATGTTTATACCAAAAAAAAAGATTAAGTAGGATAATTTTAAACCAATATTATATTTCGAATTAATTAGCTTTTTATTTTCTAGAGATAAAATTCAAATTACTATCAATTTTTAATTTAAATTGAAGAGATATGTCTACTGTCATTGAAAATTTAAAAGAAGCTATTAATGGTGAGAGCAATGCTAGAAGAAAATACCAGTTATTTGCTCAAAAAGGCCAGGAAGAGAACCTTCCAGAAATTTCACATTTATTTGAAGCTATATCCTCAGCAGAAGCAATACATATAAAAAATCATATAAAAGCCCTTGAAGTTATAACAAAAAAAGAGGTAAATATAGAAGAATTCGTTGATGTAGATGAAGAAAAATTGAATGAAAATGTGAAAGATACAAAATTAAATTTAATTGATGCAATAAATGGAGAAACTTATGAAACCAAGAAGATGTATAAAAGCTTTGTAAAAAATTCTAAGAGAGAGGGAAGTGAAGTTGCAGAGTTATCTTTTCAGTTAGCAAGAAAAGCAGAGAAAATTCATGCCAATATATTTAATAGTTTTTTGAAAAAACTTGAAAATCAGGAATTTTTAGGCAAACGAAAAATATATGTTTGTCATATTTGTGGAAATGTGGAATTTGATGAACCTCCCTCTGTATGTCCTGTATGCGATCACAGTCAAAAATTCTTCAAAGAGATTTAATCTTATTTTCATTCTAGCTAAAAGCAATTAATTGCTCAAGAACCGTTCCTATTCCATAAGATGCAATAAAAGCAATAATCCCAATTATTATCATTTCCAAACCACTTTTGAGTTTATGTTCTCCAGTGATTTTCGTTTTTAATACTCCTACTAGAAATAACATTGAGAAAGACATAACTGAAGATAATACCAATGACATTAATCCTAAATTGAAAAAGTAGGCTAATAAAGTCAAAAAGGATCCAAAAACAAATGAAAGAAAAGTTAAAATCGCTCCCAATATAGGATTTTCAGGTTCTTCCAATCCTAATTCACTTTTTGTCAAAAAATCTAACCACACTTCTTTATTTGAAGTTATTTTTTCTACACATGCTTTAAGAGTCTCACCTTCCATTCCCATTTTCTCAAAAATCTCTCTAACCTCTTCTTTCTCTTCGTCCGGAAAAAGTTCAATCTCAGCTCTTTCTTTCTTCAATTCATTTTTAATATAGTTATATTCAGATTTACTCGAAATATATTCTCCAAGCCCCATACTTATCGCTCCAGAGACCATAGCAGCTAATCCAGTTAATATTACAATTGCATTGGTTCCAGTTGATACTAATGTAGCAGCTGCAACTCCAACTAATAGTGTGAATGTTGAAATCAAACCATCATTCAACCCTAGAATCACGCTGCGTATTTTTCCTCCTCCAACGATGTGTTCTTCTGTTCTAGAACTCATATAATATTACCAAATAACTAAAATATTCTGAATCGATTAATGATTTTATATTTATTAATTACTGTACATTTTATTTTAGCCTTACTAATAATGGCAATACATAAAAATCATTACAGATTAAATAGCTTTTATGGAACAAAAATTATCAGCTAAAGAAATAAAACATCAAAAAAGTAAATTGATTGCTAGATTAGCTTTAGCTGCAAAAAAAGCAAAGGATGCAGGAGGTAAACCATTTATTTTTCATTTCCTTACCACACTAAAATGTAATTGTGAATGTGAATCTTGTTTTTGGAAAGATAATTCGGTTAAGAATGAATTAACTTTAGAAGAAATAAAACGAATTTATCTTGAAGCTAAAGAAGAAGGATTCTTAATTTCAATTCTTTGGGGTGGTGAACCTACTGTTCGTAAAGATATTACAGATATTATAAAATTTGCTAAAAATAAAGCCAATTTTGCTTTTATAGGAATGGTTACTAACGGTTTTCTTCTTCCTAAGCGGATTTACGAGTTTGGCGATCATCTTGACCTTATTCTTATATCTCTTGATTCTCCTATCAAAGAAGAACATGATAAAATTAGATCATTAACCGGATTATATGATAAAATTATGGATTCAATTGATATAATTAAAAGGGATTATCCTCTTATTTCTTTACAATTTAGCTTTTCAATAAGTAAATATAATATTCATCGTGTTGATGAAATGATTGCTTTAGGGGATGAGTTAGAGATTCCTATAGCTTTTAATGTGATAAATACCATTCGCCATTATTCCAATGGAGATGTAGATGAAAAGGGAAAATTATCTGCAACAAATCGAGAAATTAGTGAAGTTTTTTCAAGAATTTTGAATGTTAAAAAGAATGGTTCTCATGTGTTAAATTCAGAAATGTACTTAAAGCATTTTATCGGGGGAAAGAAACCTTATCGATGCCACGCGAGAAAAGTATTTATGTTTGTTAATTCTAATGGTGATGTTGAGAATTGTCTTCAATTAGATAAACCAATTGCGAATTTAAGAAAAACATCGGTTAGAGAAGTATTGAATCTCCCCGAATTTCAAAAGTACTTACGAAATTCAGAGAGTTGCCATAGTTGTAATTCTCCTACTATGATTGATACCAGTTATGCATGGGAAGATTGGAGTCTGTTAACAAAATCAGGAGGAATATCCTTTGGATAAAATGGAAGAATAATAGTAGAATTTTGATTTAACTCTTGTAAAATTTCATTACTATTTTTCAATTACAAATTAACCTTTAGATTTAATTAAGTTTTTTAGATTTTGTAAGCTTTCATATGCTTTTTCTCGGGGACGGACTTCAATACAAAAATCCATCACTTTTGAAAAATCAAGTTGTTTCAGATAATATATAAAATCTATAATCCCTGAACCAATAACTTTATGACCCTTCCCATATGAATTAAGATCATGGAGGTGTATCTGCTTAATAGATTTAATATTTTCTATATAAAACCTCTCCAAAACATTATTTTTATTATTATCCTTATTGTATGTTTTTGCTAAATCCCAGCAAAGCCATAATTGTTCCTCTGTTAAGTAATATTTGAGAATATCTAAAATAAATGGTCTAAAGTTATAATTTTCAACACAAATTATAAATTGATGATCAGCGAGTTTCAGTAATGTTTTTAAATTTTCATGGAAAGTAATTTGATATATTTCCATATCTTTAGCAGAAATTTCAACCTGAGGTTCTGTATCAGTAGGAAATGTAGTATATTCTCCAAGATGGATAGTAATCAATCGAGCATTAACTTTTTTTGCGAAAGTAAAAAGATCTGTATAATAAGAGAATATTCCTTGTTTTAATCGACTATTTGTTGTAAATAGTGATGTAATTATATCTGGTCCATGGAGAGTAATATAAGAATTTAATTTATCACAAATTGAATTGATTTTTTTACATTGAGAATCTGAAAGATATTCAAATGATAAGTGTGGCGCTTCAACTGCAATCTGTATACCAGCAAATCCAGAGTTATTTGCGTAATAGAGAGCGTCTAATATTGATATATCATAAACAACATGATAACTTACTTTTTCTGAGATTTCATTCCACATATGTTAAAGTAAGGATTAAAATTGAAAAAAATTATTAATTTCAAATGAAAGTTTTATTAAATTAATACAGAAAAGTAGAATAAAAAAAAATGATATTTTATTGATAAAAAGTTTTAAGCTTGTATAACTTCCATCAATTTTGGAAAGATTCTTGGGTAATGGACAGCCATGCAATGTACTCCAGCAAGTAAACCCTTTTTCTTTAACTCAGAAATGAATGGTTTAAAAAATTCATAATTTGCTTGGTCATATAATCTTTTTTGTTCTTTTTTATCATCTTTAAATTCTGTTTTGATGCTTTTCCACTTAGCTAAAATGTCTTTTGGCACATCAACTCCAGGAACAAATGTATCAAAACCTTTAGCAATTCCATAGCTTTTCATTGGAAAAATTCCAAGTAAAACTGGAACTCTATATTTCTTGATTTCTGTTAAAAATTCAATTGTTCTATCTAAATCATAAACGACTTGGGTTTGTATAAATTCGCAACCTGCTTCAGCTTTTCTTCCAATCTTCAAAATTTCAGACTCCATTGGATCTGCATTTGGATTTGCCGCAGCACCCACATGCATAGTTGGAGGATGTTCAATTTCATGCCCATTAATAGTTCCCGTATCAACCATTTCTCTTATTAATTTAACTAACGTTGCTGAATCAAGATCAAATACAGGTTTACTTTCTGGCATATCTCCAAGGTTTGGATGGTCTCCAGTAAGAGATAAAACATTTCTTAATCCTAAAGCATGACCTCCCATTATCATGCCAGCAATTCCTAATTTGTTTACATCTCTCACTGTAAGTTGCCAAATTACTTCTAATCCTGCTTCTTTTTGAATAAGATGAGAAGCAGCCATACTATTTATTGTTACAATCCCTAGAGGACTATCAGTTACATTTGCTGCAACTACGTAAGGTGCCATTTCTTTAGCTTCTTGAATTGTATGTGAAAGATCACAAGTTTTTTCTGGTTCAAGCTCTCCAGTCAAGATAAATTCTCCATTCGAGAGCATTTCACCTAATTTTGAATAATATTTTTTTTCCGCCATAAATTTTCTACCTCCATACCACTTCTCTCTGATGCCCAGATTTACTCCAGTCTACTGGATCCCTTAGTTTACTAAATAGATCTAATCGACCAAGTTCTTTTAATCTTTCATAAATCAAAACCCAGCCACAATCCTTTTCATAATTTCCAACTTCGCACTTACCACGAACCATTCCTCCGCAAGGTCCATTCATAAGCGATTTAGCACATGTAGTTATAGGACAAATGCCACCAGTTTCGTTTAGTAGACAATCACCGCAACCACGACATCTCATATAGAAACGTCCAATCCTTTCTGTCATTCCCATAAATTCTGTATTTGTACCAATAAAAACGGGAATATTTGGGTGTTTTCTCTCAAGTACTTTCACTATACTCGCAACTCCAAGACCACAACTTAACGTTAAAATTGCATCTATTTCCTGTAATTCTTCATCTAGTTTCCTGAAATCTTTTATCATCTCTCTATTATCGCAAACTTCATCCGGTACTATTACCAATTTAATTTCGAAACCTTCTTTCTCTAATTTCTCTGCCATCTCCTTAGCGCCTTCTTCACCACCAGTTTGACACATAGCAGCACAAGAACCGCATGAAACAATACCTATTTTTTTTGTATCTTTAATAGCTGTAAGAACTTCCTCAAATGGCTTTTTGGTTGTAATTATTGTCATTTTTTCATTCACTTAATGTTTTAAAATTGAGATTTTTACTATTAATTATTGAAATTAATCATAATATTTATTGTTTTGAATTATGAAACTTAATGATTTCAAAAATAGAAAAGATTAAAAAGAATCATTTAACTAATAATTTTTTCCTCTTGCTAAAATCTCCCACTTAGCAAAAATTTTATTATCTTTAATGACAGTAAAGAAATCATATAAATTTACTGTGGTACATATATGTGTGGGAATAATTTCTATTTTTTGTCCGATTTCAAAGTTATCTTGTGGTCCCGATTTAAAAACAGTGTGTTCTTCAGTCATATATCTTATTCTACTCTTAGGATAATTCTTAAAAGGTGGATTTCCATTGTCATTTGTCGCTGCTTTTAAACCAATGTCAATTGTATATAATCTATTTCCTGGATTATTGGTTATTGTCCCTAAAATTGTTGTAGCTATCTTAAATTCTGGAACAATGTTATAATGATGCTGATCATTAAAAACATAAGTTCCTGGTTGAAGTTCAGTAATCCCCCCATAATTCGCTGAATGCTTATATGTAACTGAATTACTTGCTGTTAAATAATTGACATTAAATCCGTTATTATTCAATAGTTCTTTTGTATCAATTAATTTTTGCATACATTGTTCTGTCTGAGTTTTTCGAAAGTCTGGATCCTTTATTGAAATTAAATGTCCTTCATAACCTTGAAGTCCTACTAATTTTAATCCTTTTTGATTTTTTATAAAATTAGCTAATTTTAAAACAGGTTCTCCTGGTTTAACTCCATTTCTACCTAAACCAATGTCAACTTCAATTAATACTTCCAACTTGACATCTTCTTTTAAAGCCTGTTTATTCAGATCAAAGATATTTTTCTCGGAATCAGCACAAACTCTAACTAAAGTATGCTTATTTAGATTAACTAATCTTTGGATTTGATTTATCTCTATAACTTGGTTTGCCACTAGAATATCATCAAATCCATTCTGGGCAAAAATTTCGGCTTCTCCAATCCTAGCGACACATATCCCATTAGCACCTGCATCTAATTGTAATTGCCCGATTTTCGGGCATTTATGAGTTTTCACGTGAGGGCGCAGTTTAATATTCTTTTCTTTTGCGAATTTTGCCATAAATTCGATATTGTCTAACATTTTATCATAATCCAATATAAGAGCAGGTGTAGGAATATTTTCTTTCAAAGTTTCTTCCAAAAATATCATCTCATTTTCTTTTGAAACAATAAAGTTATATAAAAATTAAATTTAATGAAGAAAAGTAATATTTTCAAAATGAAGATTTATATTAATTTAGGTTGAATCGTAATCATGAGTATAGAATCAAAAAAACAACGACTTCTCTTTCTTGATAATATGAAGGTTTTATTTTCGATCCTCGTTGCTTTCAAACTTCAATCTCTAAAAAGAGTTGAAGGTCCCTATAATTTAAAAAGCTTAACAAATAAATTAGTGACTAAAAAATTAAAGACTTCTATTAGAGATTGTTTCTAAAACTTTTATTAATATTAATAAAGTCCTTGGATATTTATACCTTAAATCCTAGTAGGTTATCCAAGAACATTAATAAGGGGAGGGTTATCGCAGTAATATAAATAAGTTTTTTTATTTATATATGCATGTGTTAATTAAATTACTATAATTAAGTTTATAGAATAAGAAAAAT
>JBHLNK010000075.1:0-19302 GCA_048941625.1 Promethearchaeota archaeon
TCCCAATTGAAATTTATAATATAAGGTAACTGATCATATCAATTAAGTTATAATGAAATTAAAAAGTAAAATTTAATTTCAAACTAGAGATCATAGGATTGAATAAAATTTTAACCATGATACTATTTTTATGGTAATGAGATATTTTGATGTTTTAGGAATACTGGTATAATTTTATAATTTAAAAGAAAAATTTTAATTAATTCAGATTATTTATATGATCAAAATAGTGCTTAATTAGAGAATTAAATCCTAAAAAGAGAAGAAAAATGTCGCAAGAAATTATGGTCCCTGGCGCAGTGGGCGTTGCTATTAAATGTAAAGATGGTGTAGTACTTGGCAATGACCGACGGGCAACTTGGGGCTACACAGTTACGAATAAGTCAACTCAAAAAGTATTTAAGATAACAGATTATATTGGATTGACATGTTATGGATTAATTGGAGATTTTCAGATATTAGTGCGCATTCTAAGAGCTCAAGCTAATTTATATGAACTCGATACTGGAGAAAGAATTTCTACTAAAAGTATGGGAAAACTAGTATCTAATTACCTTTACTCACGTAAAATGGCTCCATTATATACTAATTTAGTTATCGCTGGAATGGATAAAGATGGTCCAAAATTATACACATTAGATGCAATTGGCTCTCTTATGGAAGATGATTATGGAACTGCGGGAACAGGTATGTTGTTATCTATTGGTATTTTAGAAGCAGAATATAAATCTGGTATGACAATAGCAGCTGGTGAAAAGTTAGTCGAAAAAGCAATTAGAAACTCAATATCAAGAGATGCTATGACCGGAAATGGTATAGATATTTTAGTGATATCTGCTGATGGAGCTAAGGAAAAGTATATTGAAATCAAAGAATTAGGAGAATAATTTCTCAAACTCTTTATTTTTATATTTCAGATAGTCTACTTTTTAACCAATAATAATTTATTTTATCTAGACTTATTAATTTGTAAGAAGTAATATGCTAATATTGGGTAAAATCACATTGAATTTAATAGATAATACTTTTAATGACACTAGAGAACTTCAAGGATTTACTAAAGATGAAATTTTAGAAATTAAAAGGACTTTAACAAAATTAAAATCAGAAGATCCCGAAGGCCACAAGATTGATGAATATCTTAAATCAAAATTGAACCTCTCGCGTGAAATAATTGAGCAATATTCTAATTATTTTAAGCAAATGAAAGGATTTTCAAAGATTTATCTCTTATCTGAAGCAAATTCAAACTTCTTTTATTTAAAGACGGAAATAATAGATGAATTGCAATTGATTTCCAATAATTTACAAAATCTTAGTTCAAATATCAGGAATATTAAACGAATAACTAAAAATAATAGTAACCTGAATGAATCACTATCATTAATAGAAAATTTGCTCTCAGATTATACTCGTCTCAGTGGAACTATTCAAGATTCTATAAAGGAAATTAAATTAGTTCAGGAAGATTCAACCACGCTCTGGATTGAAATCAATAAGATTAAAAATCCAAATTTTAAATTAAATGAAATTCCTTCTAATCTTGGAAATTGGAATGAAATTCAAGAGCTTTTTGCCTTTATTAAAAGTTTAAACGATGTATTTCAAAATAAGAGAAAAAAAGATAAAAAAGAAAAAATATTGACATTCCATTTTGATGAAATCTATCAATATTTCTTGTCCAAAGACGAAGAGAGAATTAAATTTTACTCAGATGTTATTTATCTCTTATATTTGGAAAAAGTTATTGAGGTATATCAAGGAGAGGAATTTATTAATATACTTGAAAGAAAAGAAGTACTTCAAAATTTAAAAAATTTTATTCAGCCATTGTTAAATGAACTAATTGAAAATAAACTAAGTGATATTTATACTGAAATTCATGAATTTAATTTAGAGCAAAAAGATTCACATCTTAATTTAGAAGAATTAAAAAGCGAAAAAGTCAGTTTCTTTTTACCTAAAATAGTTGATAATTATATTATCAGTTTAGAAAAAGCTTTCCAAGAAAAAATACAAGATATAAATGAAGCAGAAAAATTCGAAGAAATAGCGAATTTTTACTATCAAAAGATTGATGATTTTTCTTCTATTCTTAATTCTATCGAAGATTGGATAATTAACCTAGAAAATTTACTTTATCCTTATCAAAGTATCACTTTAGGCTTACGAAAAATATTTACAAATGTTTCGTCAGAAATTTTCCGCAGAAAGAATGAATACCTAAATTTTATTAAAACTGTTAAAGATGAAGAATTCAGAATTGAAATAAGAAAATTTGTTTCTGAAAAAATTGCAGAAGTAAATGAATTAGTTAGAGCATATGAAGATGAAGCCTCGTTAATAATAAAGGAAGAATTCCCTCAACTAAAAAGGATCAGAGAAATCCTAAATGAATCCAGTAACAAAATTCAGGATATTAAAGATAAAGTGTATAAAAAATTAGAATCTTTAAAATCCAATGATGTTGATATTTATCAAGTAATAAAATTTTGGGAAGATAGTATAAACAGAAAAAGACAACAATTGACATTCCTAATTTCTCTTCTGTTTAATAAATTGTTTAAAAGTTTTAAGGAATTACTTGATAAAGAGGGTATTTTATTTGCAACTATTACTGAAATTACTGAACAGACAGAAAACTTTGAAGGATTGCCTCTCAATTTTGCACTATCATCATTCTTAGCAGAAAAATTAACAGAAGATGAGTTAAAAGAAAGAATATCTGAAATTAAAGCAAAAATAAATCAATTGAATAATTCTCTAGGTTTATATCAAGTAGAAATATCAAAATTAGACAAAATTCTAGCAAATAGAGTAAAACTAAGAAAAGGTATTTCTGCTTCAGATGTTTCGTGTACTGTTTGTCATAAATTCATCAATTTTGCAAAAGATAAAGTTATTACTTGTCCTTTTTGTGGGAGTACATACCACTATTTATGTGTTGCTTTCTGGCTTTCAAAATATAATTCATGCCCTATGTGTCAAAATCATTTTCTTGAACCACATTCCGAATTATTTGAAAATGAAGAAGATTTGGAATTTGAAAGATATTAAGAAGTCTTTTATTCAAATTCTAAATATTATTTATTTTTTAATTTATAATCTTGGAGGAAAAACTATAACGTTAACTATTAAATAAATGCCAAAAGTGATCATAAAAACTCCGCATAGAATCAAAACATATTTGTAAATTTTGGTATTTAATGATTTACCACCAAAGTACACAAATATAGAAATTGGAATATACCATACAAAATCACCGAGTTCATGTCCAAGAAAGAATAATAGGAGCCCTATCGGATTTTGAAACGAAACCTTTAAGTTAATCATAAGAGTTAATCCTGTTACCGCCCACCAGAATTCCCAATAAGGATTGGTTATAGAATAGAATATTCCACCGAGAAAACTATTTCCCTTAAATCCTTTGATGTTTTCATTTCCTGTTTTAAATTTAATTTCATACTGCTTATTCCATACATCTCTTATAGTCAAAACTCCAAAGAATATTAAGCAAAACCCCCCTATTATTCCAATACTAATCAAAAAAATTATATTCTGGAAAAAAAAGGAGGCTCCTAACAATAATAAGACAATAAGAGAAAATTCTAAAATTGCATGTCCAAAAACAATGAAAAAACCACTAAATGGACTTTTACTTTCGATAGACTTGTAAATTGTGAACGTTAATACAGGTCCAGGAGACAAAGCACCAGTTAGAGCAATTATAAATGAAATGGTAAATATTTCAATCATTTAGATTCCTATTAGTCTAATTATTACAACAAGTATAACAATAATCGGAATAGTTAAGAGTAAGACCCATAAATATACTTTCAAAAACCCTTTCCTGAAAGATTTTAAGCCTTTTTCCCAGTCTTGTCGAGTTTTTTCTTGCCAATTTTTAAGATCCTGATTTACTTTGTTCTTATAAACATCCCATTTTTCTTTTGTATCTATTCTTTGTTGTTCAATTTCTGTATTCCATTGATTTATTTTCTTTTCCCAATCATCCTTGACTTTATTTAAAAAAGTTTTTACCTTCTCTTTGTTATCTTCCCATAGTTCTTGATTCTTTTTTGATTGTTCTTCTAAGGAAGTTTTAAAATCATTAAAACCACCTTTTACTCCATCAATAAAGTTTTGCCAACCTTTTTGAAACAGATTTAATTCTTTTTCAGATTTAGGCAAATTATTTTCTTCACTCATATTTCTTTTTAAATTAATTCTAATATTTAAATTCAGTAAATAACTTTCTTTAAATTTTAAAATTATTTATTCATAGATAAGATTCTTTATAATTTTGAAAAGTTGTTGAATTAATTATGGAATTTGAAATTTTGCAGAAGACACCACTATATAATACATTTTCAGATATTGGAAAGCGAATATTTCTTCCAGAGGGGATTTTTTATTGGTCAGGAAGGGCAAAAAAAGAGGCAGAATTGATTGGGACATTAGGAGCCGCTTATGCCTATGAAAAAGACTTTATCGAAGGAGGTAATAACGAATGGACTCCTTGCTATCTAAAAGATATTAAAGAATTTACACCTTTAAAAGAAAAAGAGATCGTTCCATATACATCAATAGGAGGTTTACAAGAAACAAGGGACATATGGAAAGAGTGGATAATTTATAAATCACTCTATTCTGAAAAAGAAGATAATAAACTTCTATCTCGGCTAAAGGAGCTTATTATAACTCCAGTAATTACAGGGGGAGTTACAAATGGATTATTTCAAGCTTGTAGTTTATTCTTGGATCCTAACGAGTCAATGATTATACCAAATAAAAGATGGGGCAATTATGATAATATAATTTCTAAATTTATTGGAGCTAAAGTTAAGATTTTTGAATTTTTCAAAGAAAATAAGATTAACATTAATGGAATGGAGTCTGCTATAAATTCTATTGCGAAAATTCAAGAAAAAGTAATTATTATTTTGAATTTTCCAAATAATCCTACTGGTTATGTTCCTACTAAAGAAGAAGCTTTTGAAATTATAGAGATATTAAGAGAATGTCAAAGCAGGTATAAAAAGCCGATTATAGTATTAGTTGATGATGCTTATGAACCTTATATCTTTAAAGATAATGTATTGAATAGATCAATATTTTACGAATTACATAACTTAGATGAAAATGTAATTCCAATTAAATTGGATGGTATCACTAAAGAGTTGTTAATGTATGGAGGTCGCATTGGTTTTTTTACAATAGGGCTAAAACCATCATGGGTAAACAATAAGGCTGATTTAGAAAAGCTAAAATCAGAAATTAATAACAAATTGGAAGGACTGATTAGAGCAACCATATCTAACTGTAATAGTTTTTATCAATATCTTACCAAAAAATTGTTGATGGAAAAAGGAATGAAGCAAATTATTCAATCCAGAGATTGCATTAAAAAGCTTCTTCAAAAGAGATATGAATTAATTAATATAGAATTAGAAAAATTGAACAATCCAAATATAAGTGTTGATCCTAATTCAGGAGGTTTTTTTGTTTTTATCAATCTGAATCCTAATGCGATTAAAGCAAATGAATTTGCACATCACTTACTAAAGAAATATAAAGTAGGTATAATACCAATTGAAAAATTAGAAGAAAATGTTAATGGAATTCGAATTGCCTATTGTTCCATAGATTTGAGTCAGATTCCAGAATTAATTAATAGAATAAATTTGGCTCTAAATGACTTTTAAAGGTTTAATTTCAACTTCTATATGCGGAATAATATAGTAATATTATCTTAGTTTTTATCAAAATTTTTATAAACTTATTTTTATAATGTAATTAAAAAAAAATTTATTATAAATAAAAAGTGAAAATTGAAGATGAAACTTTTTCTTATAGATCAAGGAAATTTAGTAGAAATCAAGAAAAACATCTTTAGCAGTGGTGACGTTTATCTTGTTGACGATGAGAATACGATCTATGTCTGGATTGGTAATAAATGCTCTGTTGATGAAAAAACGGCTGGTGCCGCTCAAGCAAGGACATTAGATCAGCAACGTGGTGGTGCAGCTAAAATAATTACTGTAGATCAAGGACAAGAACCTAAGGAATTCCTTAAAGCCATTAGTCCTCTTGGAGCTATGAAAATAGTCGAGAAGAATTACGCAAAAACCTTACTCAAAGATGTGACTACTGGTGATTGGGCAGGTTTTCATGAATGGAAAAATGTATTGTATCGAGTGTCCTCAGAGGAATTTGAAGATATTAATGCTATGAAAATGATTCAAGTTCCATTTAAAAATGAATCATTAGATTCAGAAGACTGTTTTATTGCAGATTTAGGAAATAAAGTATATATTTGGCAAGGGAATGCATGTACAACTAAAGAACGAGTAAAATCTGGTCAATGGGCCCGTGTAATTGATGCTGAAAGAGCAGGTCTACAGCAAGAAACAATCTTTGAAGAAGGTGATGATGCAGAGTTTAGAGCTGCGATAGATAGAGGAGTAGATTATAAAGAATCAGATGCTGTCCAATTAAAAGCAGAATCCATTCTAGAAGGAGAAGATGAAGATGATAAAGTTGCTGCTGCTATCCAACCTGAATTTAAATCAGAAGTAAGAGATATTTCTCCAGAAGAGGTAAAATCAGATATTTCTGAAGTAAAAGCATCAGGTGCAGCTCCAGGAATACCAGGAAGAACTGATAGCGCTATCCTGACGGTTGAGAAATTAGAGGGACGAAGACGTTGTCCAGAATGCGGAACTGATGATCCTCATATGATCCATGAAAGTGTCGATAAATCAAATATAATATTAGATTATCCACGAGTCTACGGAAAGAAATATACCTGCGGCGAGTGCGGAGTAATCTGGCGTGAAAAGTAGGTTTTAAAAAATTTTATTTTTTCTCTTTTTTTATAATTAGAAAGAAAAAGTTATGATTTGTGCATATCTCTACGCATCAATTTAATTTTCTTTTTCAATTCGATGATCTCTTCATTTTTTGTGGTTATTTCCGATTCCATTTTCAACTTTTCATCTTTTATTTGTTGAATTTCGCTTAAATATTTTTCTTCAATTTGCTTCGATTCATCTGGTTTATTTTGTAGTACTTTTACCTGTTCTTTTAAACTTTTAATTTCTTGTCCTTTATCATCTATAATACTACGCATATTTGCGAGTTCTAATTCAAATTTACCAGTAATATTTCCGGATTTTTTATGAGCTTCTTCTAATTTTAGTTCGAGACGCTCAATAATTTCCTGATTTGTAATATTTTTTTGTTTCAAGTCCTCAATTTCGATAGCTAATTCTTTATTTCGTTCAGTTTTTTTCTCCAAATCCTTTTTTACTAAATTAAACGTTTCAAATTGTTGCTGAAGATCATGAATTTTTTGATTTGCAGTTTTAATGTCATTTTCAAGACTGAAAATTGTTTTTTCTTTTTCCGTGATAATCTCATCTTTTTTTTCTAGCAGAACTTCAACTTTTTCAAATTTAGATTTTTGAATGGAATCAGTTTCAAGATATTGGATTTGTTCCTTTAATTCTTTAATAATTACTTCTTTTTCCTCTAACTTGTTTGTCAGATCTTGACTCTTAGTCTGTTTTGATTGAAATTCTTCAATTTGTGAAGACAATTCTTTAATTTTTTCAACTTGGTCTTCAATAATTTGATTGTATTTTGAAGAATCTTCCTCAAGCGTAGAATTTAATTTATCTATTATCTCATTTTTACTTTCAACTGTATCATATAGTTTCTGAACTTCCTCATTTTGAGTCTCCTTTTCTTCAGCTTTTTGAGAAAGATTTTGAATGCTTTGTTCTAGATTTTCTATTCTTTCATTTTTTTCTGCAATCTCATTTAATAATCTTTTATTTTCTTCCATGAAAAATGTTAACTGTTCTTGAATATTATCTTCTACTTCTAAACTCTCAGGTTCTTCTTCTTTTTCCTCAACCCAGCCGAGTTGACCTAAAGCCTCAGTGATTGATTTATCACTATCTTCCTCATTATCTTCGCGTTCTTCTGACATATGTTAAAGATCACCATTTCTTCTATTAAATTTTTTGATTATTCCATTTTTTGTTCCTTGATATTAAATACATATCTTTTATCTAAGAAAAATTTTGTTAGGTATCCAACTGCAAGTGCAATAATAAAGCTAATTTCTAGAGGTGTTGAGAGAAAATTAGTTAGTAAAAACTGAATTCCAATATTTTCAATCGTAGTTATAATAGCAAATCCAAGATATTTTAAAAATTCAATTGAAGTTTCTTTTATTTCTGTAGCTCTTCTTTTAAAGACAATATATTTATCCAAGAAGAATTTAATAATGTATGTAATTCCTACTGCCACAATGCTTCCGATTAACTCAGGCATATTAAATGGTTCAGTTGAACAATAAAATACATGAAAGAATTCAATAGTGCCGAAAGCTGCACAAAATGATGGTGCTATAATTAATTGGTTTAATTTTTGAATTAAATAATTCAATCCAATCATAAAAGCAGCAAAAATAAAATACAGTAAGATTTGCCTTTTAATATCAGAATCTTCAACCATAAGGTACCACATTTTCGTTATTATTTAATTTTAATCCACAATGATAACAAAATTTTGCTATTGATTCATTAATTTCTCCTCCACATCTTGAACAATATCTTATTACTTCTTTTTTAGAGTCTTTTATTGGTGAAATTTCAGTAGGCGATCTTTCAATTGAAACTCTTTTATGCTTCAAAGACCTAAATGAAAAGGGAAAAAAACATATTATTGGGATAAAAAAGAAGAAATCTATGATAAAAGATAACACAATAAATACTATTGATATTGCTATGAAAATTAAATTAAAAATAAAATTTCTGTTCATTTTAGTTTTAGATTATAGGAAGTATTGAAAATAATCTTAATCCTGAATACGATCTTTCCAAGAGTCTTTTCTTGGCACATCATCTTGAACTTGATATTGCGAGGTTGCAAGTTGAGAGCGTAAACCCGTTCCTGGTTGAGTAGGGGAGACTATTGCCATGATCTCTCTTAGAGTTCCTTGTGTTTTTCCACCTATACCTGTGAGTCTTTTAATCCCATAAATAAATAATGCAAAATATAGAGAAAAGATAATATAAAGTGCTAACCATCCACTCCCAAAAATTAAAATTGGGAACGGTAGTAGTCCACTCTCATAGTCCACATATATAGCACTAAGGATCATAAATATACCAATGAAAATAAAGCATCTTAAGCATAAAGGAACGATCTGTTTTCTCATCATTAACTTCATAAATTGAACTGATTCTTGTTGTAATCGAGCCATTAATTGGGGATCACCGGTAAGTTGAGCATTTTTCATACGTTCTCTAAGATTTAAAGCTTTCTCTCTCATATCTTTTAATAAATCTTTCCTCAAGCCTAAAAAATAATTAAGAACCATGCCTAAAGCTATCATACCTAGTGTTATAAACAAGATCTGAATTATAACTATAACATTTGACATTATGTAATCACTATATTGAGAAAACTATTCTTTTAATTAAATTTTATGAAAAATTGTTTACTACCTTAATTTCCCTTCTAAAAAGCCTTTAATATATTTAGCATAAACAGTTTTCCAACGAGTAGGAATTGAGGAAGCTATAGCACATCCTAAGCGACAGTTTCTACAAAAATCATAATTATCATGCATTTCCATTATTTCTTTTACCTTATATGAGTTATAAATGCTTGATATTGGATACTTTAAGACATTAAAACTAGCAATAGGATGAATTTTACATGGATAATTGATAAAACCATCATGACTAATAAATAAATATGCTTCAGCCACATGACATCGTAAAATATTTTGATTAAAGGTTCCATTTCCGCCAAAACCTCCTTTCTCAACTACTTCTACACTTATAGGATCTGTTAAAATATGTCTATATTTCTTTCTTAGCGAACGAATCAAATTTGCCCATATAGAAATATCCGGAATTAAGTCATCAATACCTTCAATTTGATAACTTTTATTTGTAAAATTTCTTATTATGTCCTCGCAGGGATATAATTCAATTGCACAACCTAATTTTTCAGTCAATTGACAGATATTATCTAGTAAATGAATATTATCTTTCATAACAACAGTACTGATGACGGGTTTAACATTATTTTCATTAGCTAATTTGATAGATTCCATTACTTTATCAAAAACTTTTAACCCTCTCATCTTATTGTGGAGTTCTGCACTAGGATAATCAAGAGATAGTAGAATATAATCCAAACCTTCAATTTTATGTTCTTTAAACAGTCTTGGTATCAAATATCCATTAGTAGCGATACCGTTCATAAAGTCATGAACTACACCTGTATAATAAATTAATTCTGGTAAGTCTTTTCTTAGAGTTGGCTCTCCTCCCGTAAAAGAAAGAGAAAGTACTCCTAATTGCGCAATTTCATCAATAAGGTATTTTATTTGCTCTGTTGTCATATCATGCCTTAAAGTTGATTCAGGAAGAGAATGAAACGAACAGAAAGAACATTTCCCATTACAACGTAATGTTAATTCTATTTGAGCGGAATAAGGGATCCTACGATTAGTAAAATTGTTTAGAATGAAGTTCTTAATATATTGGATCCATTTATTAATTCGCATTTGAGGAATTTAGTTTCACACCACGAATCCTATCAAAAAACTCTATTTAAGAATTTAAAGTATATTAAAGTTAAAAATCTAACTTAGTAAAATAATTTAGAAAAATGTCTTCAAATTCAGAAATTTTATAAAAAAAATTAAAAAATACGGCAGGAAGCCGTAGGGGAAAAAAAGCATTTTTTTTTGCTAGTTCGGCGATCTAACAGAATTGGGTATATTAATACTCATATCCACAGATTTTACAAACATATTTCTTAGCATATATTTTTACACCACCCATCTGATGCAAAACCTGGGTTTTATCCTCATGTGTAGCAAATGAGGTACCTCCACATTCGGGGCAGACCCTTCTGCCTTCAACAGGAGGTTTTTCTTCCAATCGTGCTTCTTCTTCTTGTTTGTCAACTATTGCTGAAGGTTTAACTGTAGTTGGAGAAGGTTCTGATGGAGCGGTTGTTACAGAACTGCTTGAAATTAAATCAATTTTCATCAATTTGTCAAGTTTGCCATTAATATCTTCAAGTAATTTTAAAACCTTTTGTTCAAATTCTGACAGTATACATCTCCTCTTTTTGAAATAAATGTATTTTTGTTAAAAAATTAATCTAAGTCTTATTTTATATATTTTGGTAAAGTGAAAAATTATCAAAGTATAGATCGAAATTTTAGTTAGTTAGAATGATTTAATTTTTTTTTAACTTGACAAAAAAACGACCGGTTCTTTCTATGTACTCTTTATAATCATCACCAAAAACATCAATTAAAATTTTCTCCTCATCAATTGCTTGAAGATATAAACCAACAGCACCAATCACGTATAAAATCAATAAAAACCAATCTAATAATATCATATTAAAACCAATACATAGGATATTGAAAGATAGATATATTGGATGTCTTACTTTACTGTATATCCCTGTTTTTACAAGTTTCCTCTTTTTTTTCATTCCATCGATAGGATAAGCCCAATTAATTCCTAATTTTCTATATGCCAATAAAAGAGAGATATTACCTCCAATAACTAAACTAAATCCAATTACTTGGATAATACTGTCTAAAAAAAATAAAGTAATACTAGGAAATACTAGCTTCCAATAATTATAGATAAAAATATTAAGACAACATAGAAAAATAAAAATATTAATAATATGAATCCCAATCCTTGAAAAAATTCTTGTATTTTTTAAATTTATGTCATTATCCTGTTTTAAATTGTTGTTTTTATGTCTTTTTTTAAAAAGAATAATATATGTGAGATTATATCCAAAGAAAAAGAAGCTAATAATGAGAAAAATTCTTAGAATAATAGGATTAAGCATAGTATATTAAAAAATATCTATTTAAATTACAGAAAGGATAGTTCTTATTGCAGCATTTTCAATTTAAAATTTTTTATAAAAATTTATAGGTTGATGATGGTATTCAAAAATTATACAACAAAATTGTTTAATCTTTTTTACTTAAGTCTCGACTAGCAATTATATTAATTTCCATTCCCAGAACATTTTCCATTAAGACATCACCCATTCTAATTGGAGCTTTAGCTTTTGCATTCGCAATTTCTTTCAAGGTATTTTCTAATTTTTCTTTTGGTATTGGTTTTTCTGATCTTACTGGGATTAAAGGTAAAAAACCATTTTCAACGTGCATAGTTGTAGTAAGAATTCTTTTTGGTGAGATGAATTCTTCTTTTGCATATTCTTCTCCTCTTTTACAGGAATGACCTTCTATTATTAATTCTCCATTAACATTCTCAACGTGCACTAAACAGCCTGTAGGACATACTATACAGCGGATATCTTTATACCCTTCTGGAATCTCTAATTCTGACATTTTAATTACCTCCTTTATTAGTCCTCCTCGATTAATACTTCCGGTCGAGGAATGACTTCAATTTCCAATTCTTTACAATTAGGATCTATTTGTTGCTCATTCAAATTTATTTTTAATTCAATCATCTCACTAGGAATTACGTATCTTCGTTTTCTTTTAAAAATAACCTTGTTATTCTCATCCTTAATCTGAATAAGAAGTCTTCTATCTGGACGTTTAACTCTAAATGTAAATATTACATCTTTAGATAAATCAACTCGATTGATTAAATCTGGTTTGATATAGTTAACATTTTCTCCAGGTTTGCAAGGAATTTGGTCTTTTTTTTCAAATTTTTTACCAGATCGTTCTTTAACATACTCCACAGCGTTTAATCCAGCACGTTTTGCTTCTGCTGAAACAAGATCAACTAAATCATGAACTTGTAAGACATTACCACATGCAAATACGCCTTCTATTGTGGTTTCTAGATTATTATCTACAACAGGTCCTCCCATTTGTGAGATTTTACCTCCAGCTTCTCTTGTTAATTCATTCTCGGGTATTAATCCTACTGATAACAAAAGGGTATCACATTCGATAAATTTATCTGACCCTATGACTCGATCAAAATTTCTATCCACTTTTGAGATTGTAACTCCTTGAACTCGATCTTTGCCATGAATTTTAGTAACTGTATAACTAGTTATTAAAGGAATCCCATAATCCTCCAAACATTGTACTTCGTTTCTTATCAATCCACTTACATATGGCAAAATTTCTACAACAGCTTTTACTTGACAGCCTTCCCATGTTAAACGTCGCGCCATTATCATGCCAATGTCACCACTCCCAAGAATTACATAGCTTCGACCAGGTAGGTATCCTTCAATATTTACAAATCTTTGTGCTTGTCCAGCAGTATAAATTCCTGCAGGACGAAATCCTGGAATATTTATCGCCCCTCTAGTTCTCTCACGACAGCCCATAGCAAGGATAATAGCTTTTGCCTTAATTTCTATTAATCCCTCCTGATTATTTACAGCATAGACCTTTTTATCTGAAGTAAAATCAATTACCATGGTATCTAACATATAAGGAATTTCTAATTCTTTACCCTGATTGATAAATCGTTGTATATATTCAGGACCGGTTAATTCTTCTTTAAATTCATGTAACCCAAAACCGTTATGAATACATTGAAGTGTTATACCACCTAATTCTCTATCTCTTTCTATAATTAAGACATTCAATTCTGCTTTTTTAACTACGATTGCTGCCGCTAATCCTGCAGATCCGCCACCTATAACAACTACATCTGTTTCGTATGTTTTCATTCAACTATACCTCTTTTTTGGATTAAATCTTTAGTTTTTCCTATTAATATATTTGTATCCTCTCCCCTTTTAGTTAAATCTTCATATTTTTTATTAAGCTCTCTTGATAATATCTCCATTACACGAGGTCTACAGAATCCACCCTGACATCTGCCCATGCCAGGTCTACAACGAAATTTTACACCATCAACAGTGTTAGCTCCCACTGGGGCATGAATAGCATTAATAATTTCTTTTTCTGGGATAGTTTCACATCTACAAATAATTCGCCCCCATGAGGGATCTTCTCGTATTTTCTTATCTAGTTCCTTCTTAGTAAAATCCTTAAATCTTTCTGGTTTCGGACGAATAGGATTATAATCATCTTTTAATTTTAATTCTACACCTAATAATTCAAGAAATTCAACCACCTTTTCAGCAATTGCAAAAGTTGCTGTTAGACCTGGTGATAAGATCCCGGCAACATTAATAAAACCATAAACATCCTCATTACTTATAATAAAATCATAGGTATCTGGCACTGCCCTTAATCCAGCGAAATTTCTTATAGAACTTCTTACGGGGAGATTTGGTACTAACTTCATTCCACCATCTAGAATTTCTTTCAAACCTGCTGTTGTAGTTGAAATATCTTCACGGTCAGTAATATTTTGAGCATTTGGACCAACAAAAGTATTTCCATGTAATGTCGGGCAAACTAATATTCCTTTTGATACTTTAGTTGCCATGGGAAATAATATTTTATTTAATTGAAGAGCATTACGATCAAAAAGTATATATTCTCCCTTTCTTGGCATTATACTAAAATAGTCTAAACCTAGCATGCTTGATATCTTTGCAGCATACAATCCAGCAGCATTGATTAAGTTGCGCCCTTGAAATTCACCTTTATATGTCCTAACTGTAAAAAGGTAATCTTGATGTTTTATTTTTACAACTTCATGATTTCTAAAAAATTTAACACCATTTATCGCAGCATTCTCAGCTAAAGCAAATGTTAATTCATAAGGACTAGCTAATCCGGCAGAGGGAGCATATAAAACACCGACAACATCATCAGTCAAATTTGGTTCCATTTCTTTTATCCTTTTCTTATCAAGGATTACTTCTAACCCAGGAATTCCATCCTCAGTTCCTTTTTTTCTCTCTTCTTCCAGTTTTTTTATTTGATCATTTTCTAATGCTACTACAAATGAACCTATTCGTTTGAAAGGAAAATTTAACTCTTTTGCTGCTTGAGTATATAATTTATTTCCTTTTATGCATAAATATCGTTTTATATATTCTCTAGAAGAAGCGTATCCAGCATGAATAACCCCAGAGTTGGATTTAGTAGTTCCGGAGGCTATTTCTGCTTCCTTTTCTAACAAGCAAACATTTATATTATATTTCGAAAGCGTACGAGCTATAGAGCATCCTGTCACGCCCCCACCAATAATAATAACATCATAAATCAATTAAACACAACCCTTCAAAACGGAATTGTTAATAAAATTTCGGGATGAATATTAAATTTAATCATCAAAAAGATAAAAACCTTTTAAATTTATCAAAAATAAATAGCAAAGATTCTACCTAAATTTAATATTATTAAGGAGTTATCTAACTTTTCCATATAATCTTTATAATTATCTACAAGATATAGATTAAGAGGAACCAGATAAGATTAAAAACAATAGCAGCCATTATCAAAATCTTTGTTAAAGGGTTAAATAGTGTATTCTTCAATGATTTATTCATTTTTGTTGCTAAATCGTTATCTATTAGATTATTCATCGAATTATCACTTGTATTAGGATCATTTTTAAGATGGATTGAACCTAAAAATCGTGGATTTGATAAACTTTTAATTGCATTTTGCAAATAATTAGAGGGAACAAATTTATTTTTATTAATTGTTGGAATTCTATTTAAATCTCTGTTTTTCAGCGTTTTTTTATTATCAGATTCTTTCATTTTTTCTCCTCTTATAATTGATTAATTTTATTCTCATGAATTAAAAATCAAATTATTCTTAAATCTTTTATGTTTATAGAAAAAAACTTTAGGATACGATTATTAATCTAAATAACTATATTGAAATACTAATTATTTTTATAAGGATAAAATATATCTAAATTTGTTTATCATAATAATTAATTAAGTTTTAACACACAATTAAAATATGAATCCTCTCTATAATAAAATAACTAAAGAGCTATCAGTTAAATTCAAACAGATCGTTGGAAAGAAATACTTTTTTGATGATTACGAAATAAGATGGACTTATGCTTTTGGAGGTTCGATTTTTAATAGAGAATGGATTCCAGATTTAATTCTAATACCACAAAATGTAAATCAAGTTTCTCAAATCTTAAAGTTAGCTAATGAACATAAAATTCCAGTTACTCCTCGTGGAAGTGGAACGAGTTTATCTTCAGGACCATTAAGCCCTTATGGCGGAATAATATTAGACTTAAGTAATATGAACGAGATTCTAGCAATTGATATTGAAAACAATATGGTGGAAGTTGAACCTGGTGTAATTTGTGATGAATTGAATGAAGCTTTAAAACTATTTAGTTACTTTTTTCCTCCAGATCCAGGTTCAAGTTCTGTAGCTACAATAGGGGGAATGGTGGCTAGTAACGCAGGAGGAATCCAAGCCTTTAAATATGGTGTGACAAAAAATTATGTCTTATATTTGGAAGTTGTATTACCTAATGGAGAGATTCTAACATTAGGTAGTAAAGTGTTAAAATCAGTTTCATCCTATAATATAAAGGATTTGTTTATTGGTTCCGAAGGAACATTAGGGATTATTACTAGAATTGGTTTAAGAATCAGACCGTTACCAAATACTAGAAGATTAGGGATATTTATATTCGATAATACAGAAGATTTGCAGGATGCGGTTCTCAACATTAGAAGAAAGGGGATCATACCAAATTTACTCGAATTTATGGATAAGCTCATTTTAAAAGCAGTCACTGAATTCTTAGGGGGAGAATTTTTTGATTTTCCAAATGGCTATGTCTTATTAGCAGAAGTGGATGGAAATTCTGAAATAGAGGTTGAGGAAGCTTTTTCTGTTATGTTTGACATTATTATTCAGAAGAAACCTATATATCATAAAATTGCAATGAACGAGAAAGAAAGAGAAAGACTAATCTTAGCAAGAAAAGCAAATCTTCCGGCACTCTCACGAATTAGACCAAATACATGTGTTGAAGATTGTACTATTCAAACTTCAAAATTTTCAAAGGTTATAAAAGAAATAGAACAAATTCCTCAAAATATTAATGCTAAGAACTTGCTAGTCGCCATAATATGTCATATGGAAGGGAATCTACACCCCACATTTCTATTTAATGAAAATGATGAAAATGATGTAAAAGATTTTGAAAAAGCATTAGAATATCTATATAAAGAAATAATAATCCCTTCAGGAGGCTCGATAACTGGTGAACATGGTATAGGTAAAATAAAAACCCCTTATTTGGAATATGAACATGATAATAAGATAATTGATTTAATGGGTAATATAAAATTGTTTTTTGATCCAAATATGATTTTAAATCCAGGAATTGGAAAAGGAGATACCCGGAAAATAATATCTAAAACGTATAAAAGATTATTAAAGAATCAAAATGAAGCAATATTAGAACTAAAGTGTATGAGATGTGGATTTTGTATTTCTTGCCCTTCAAGAATCAATTATATTTTAGAAACATATAGCCCTCGAGGTCGTTTAAGTATTTTAAATGGTTTAATTTATGGTGATTTAGAAATTAATGATTTAATTGTCGAGATTTTAAACACTTGTACTTTATGTGGACTTTGTCATATTAAGTGTCCTGCGGGAGTTAATACCATAGAAATTTTTGAAAAAGCTAGAGAAATAATATATTCCAAAACTGATAAAGAATGAGAATAGGTTATGGTAGAAATGGTTTAGAAGTTAATATCAATCCTAAATGGAATATTTCTATATTAAAGCCATCAAAACAAATACCATACAAAAATCCAGTCAATAAAATAAAAGCAGCTATTAATAATCCGATAGGAACTTTATCTCTCAATAAACTAATAAGAAGGAAGAAGAAGATTAAATCAGTTTGCATAGTTGTTAGCGATTCTACCAGACCAGTTCCTACTAATTTGATATTAGATGCTTTACTAGAAGAATTAAATATTTCAGGTATTAAAGATAAGCAAATTACGATTCTAGTAGCAACAGGTCTACATCGCCAATCTTTTGAAGAAGAATTAACTCAATTAGTAGGAGAAACGCTAAAAAATCGATTAAAAATAATCAATCACGTAGCGGTCGATAATAATTCTATGGTAAAGCTTTGGATTTCTGATGAAATAGGCTCTATCTTAATTAATAAAGTGTACTATGAGGCAGATTTAAAGATTTTAACGGGTTACGTAGAACCTCACTTCTTTTTTGGGTTTTCAGGAGGTCGAAAATCAATAGTTCCAGGAATAATAGGAGCAGAATTTATCCAAAAAAATCATTCTGCTGAGAATATAAATTCACCTTATGCTAGGTTTGGAATTTATGAAGAGAATCCATTACATAAGGATGCAGTTGAAATATCTAAAAAAGTTGGGGTTGATTTTATAATTAATGTATGCATTAATGAAAAACATAAAATAGTCCATGTAGCAGCAGGGGATTTTGAGAAAGCTCATAAGAGTTTAGTTGAATATCAGTTAAAATACATCTTTAGACCTATAAACTATCTATTTGATATTATAGTATGTGGAAATGGAGGATACCCTCTAGATCGAAATTTATATCAAGCTGTAAAAAGTATGGCAATTGGTGAAATGGCTGTTAAAGATGGAGGTACAATAATTTCTGTAAATGAATGCATCGATGGTATTGGTATAGGACAAGAGAGATTTGCAGAATTATTGAACTCTGGAATATCTCCAAAAGAACTTCATGGAAATATCCTTAAAAAAGAATTAATTACTCATGATCAATGGGAAATCCAAGTTTTAACAAGAGTTTTAATGAAAGCAAAAATTTATGTTGTATCTGAATTAAAGAAAGAGGATTTGGGGAATATAGGTTTAAAGTATGCTGAAACTGTCGAAGAAGCTATTAAAAAGAGTTTGGTAAAATATGGTCCCAATGCTTCAATACTATTTTTACCTAATGGCCCTCAAGTACTTCCTTTACTTACAAAATAAAAAAAAAGCCATCTAATTTTAATTTAAAAATTTATCTAATTAAATAATTTTTAATATAATTATTTTCATTAATTTTCTAAGCCATACTTTTGATTCTTTGTGAATCAATGGGTATAAGAATATATTGTAATACTAAATCTTATTTAGATAAAGACAGGGTATAGTTTAAGTTAATTGAAAAATGATTTATTGGAAAAACAAATTAAAATTATCAACTTTAAAGATTGCATTTGACTGCTCAATTGTATTAAATTCAATATGTATTGCTTTAGGGCTATATTACATATTGAGTTCCAATTATTCAATATTTTGGGATATCTTTGGAGTAATCTTTTTGATTACAATTTTTGGAAACCTCATCTTAATTTTCTT
>JBHLNK010000004.1:0-71900 GCA_048941625.1 Promethearchaeota archaeon
GCTCGTCTAAGTATAACGAAAGCTTTTGTTTGTTTGCATGGTGGTAAAGTAGATTTGGTTGAGAAGTCTTTAGTTTGGATTTTAGATTCACAAGAAAACTTCGATAAATCATTCGAAATCGTCTGGGCTAATCTCATAATGGCGAGTTATTTAGTAAGAGTAAAAAACAAGTTTGATCTTTGTAAGGAGCACATCAAAAAAGCATTATCTATAGCAAAGGAAATTAAATTTAATCATTACTGGATTGCTACGTGTCATATCTATCTGGGAGCATATTATGCGTATATTGGTGAAATGGAAAAGAGTTTGAAATCTGATATAAAGGGTTTAGAATTATTTAAAAAAATAAAGAGTAGTTTTAATGTTGCAATTCTATTAAATAATATTGGAGATTTATATGGTGAAATGGGTGAATATGAACTTGCTGTGGAACATTTAGAGGAGAGTATAAATCTTTTAGAGCAGATTCCTCAAGGTTTCTTTTCTATTGAAGGCGCGATTGATAGTTTAACAACTTTAGCCGCTGAAAATGGAGATAACGAACGCGCTCAAAAATACTTTCACCGTTTGGAAATTATCTATAAACAGAAAAAAAATATAAAAATTGATTATAGTTACAAATTTAATAAAGCCCTTATTTTAAAAACAAGTTCTCGAATCCGAGATAAAGCAAAAGCAGAAAAATTATTAAAAGAACTTATAGAAACTGATACTTTAGCTTTTGATATTATAAAAAAAGTTCATATCCATCTTTGTGATATACTTCTCATGGAATATCGTATCGATAATGATAGTGAGATACTTAATGAACTTAATTTTTATATTTCCAGGCTTATGGATATTGCTGAAAAGCAACATTCATATCTAGTTTTTTGTGAGACCTTCATATTACAGGCTAAATTGGCTTTATTAACTTTTAATGTAAAAGCAGCCAGACGATTTTTAACTCAAGCTCAAAAAATAGCTGATTCATATGGTATGAAACGCTTAGCAATGAAAATTTCATATGAACACGATGAATTACTTAGAAAGACCAAAATGTGGGAAAATTTGAAAATTTCTGATTTAAATATCTCTGAACGTTTGGAGCTTACTGGTTTGAACGAGCAAATGCAAAATATGGTTAAAAGACGAATAATTGAAGTTCCAGAAATATCAAAAGAAGACTCTGTTATGCTATTGATCTTAACGGAGGGTGGTAATCTTTTATTCTCAAAAAAATTCGTAGAAGACTTTTCTTTTGAAGAGAATATTATAGGAGGTTTTCTAACAACAGTAAATTATATAATTAGTGAAGTATTTTCTGAAGGTCTTGATAGGGCTGTTTTTGGTCAATACACTCTTCTTATGATGCGTCTTAAACCATTTTTAGTATGTTATATCTTTAAAGGATACTCCTATTTCGCTCATCGTAAGATTAAACAATTTATCGAATCTATTCAGAACGATAATCTGATTTGGCAATCTTTAGAAAACTTTTCCCAAATGAGTAAATTTGTTCAAGCAGAAAGTATTCCTTCACTTGAATCATTGATAACAAAAATCTTTATTGAGACACAAAATTAGTAAAAGTTTACTTTTCAATCATTCCAATTCACAAAAGTTTTATTTTAAACATTGTTGGAGTTGGAGCAGTAGGCAAAACATCCTTAATTAAGAAACTCACATTAGGAATATCCAAAAATGATGATTATCTTGTTTCTAATTTAACAGAAAAAATCAGATTCATATTTTTACATTGTTTAATATAAAAAACATTGATTTTTTAAACCTAGTTTAGAAATTGCATTTATAAGAATAGAGATGATTAAAGAGTGATTATTGACCATATTGAAAAAACAATTAGTATAAAAATAGTATATTTCGGTCCTGCTTTATCGGGTAAAACAACTTCTATAAAGGCATTATTCTCCCATTTTGGTAAAGAAGAAGAGATTTATAGTATTGAAAGTACTGTAAATAGAACTTTGTTTTTTGATTATGGAACAATAACATTTCAAAATCAAGAATGGGGTCTTAAAATCCATATCTACACAACTACAGGCCAGGATTTCTATTTTGTTACTCGTCCTATAACGTTAAGGGCAGTAGATGGGATCATTTTTGTGATAGATTCTCAAGAAGAAGCTTATGAAAGAAATTTGATCTCTTGGAATGAATTAATCTCCTACTTTCGTGAAGAATTAGAGGATCTCCCAATAATTATAGCTTTTAATAAACAAGACAAGGATGATAAATTTGATTCAATAGATTTCTTAAGAGAAATAAGATACTCAAGATATAATAATGTGGATACGAAATTTACTAGCGCAAAAAAAGGAGAAGGAATTATAGAATGTTTTGAAGATATAATAAGATTAGTATTAAAAAAATACTATGAAAATAAATTAGTGACTAAAGTAAATTAAATTTTCAGTAGATAAAGAAATTTAAAAGAAGCTTGCTTCTGATACCGCTGATTGAATTCTAATATTTTGTTGGCTATTATCTTCTAAAATAGAAATTAATGCAGTAATGTTTTGTTTTGTTTCATAAATGATCTCTTTTTCTTCCCCTTTTTTCCACAGATTAAATCCAGTTAAGCTTGGAGCAGTTTCGAATAAACCTTCTTGTAAACCAGTAACTTTAACTGTAATTCCGTGAAGATCTTCTTTTGAAATATTCTTTATTTTTAGGATATATCTATCAATATCCGAATCAATAGATACTACTTTATAGATTTTTTGAAATCTTGAAATTCCATCAAAAACTGAGGATGCTCCTGCTGTTCCCTCAGAAAAAAGATCTACACCCACTTTCTTTTCAGAAATTGGACCTGTTGTTATGGTTATTGGAACTTCAAACTTAATTGGTTCTAATCCAAACTCTGGTTTCTTTTTTCCAAGAACTAGCAGACTCCATTTAGTGTATGCGCCATATTTAAAACCAAATTGCTCTTTCTCTGAAGGTGACCATAGGAAATTATGACTTGGTTCAGCTACTTCAGGAACTTTAAGAAGCAAAAAATCCTTATCAAAATTCTGAGTCCGAACATCACCAGCTATAGCAGGTGGTAATTCTTCGACTTTACGGCAATTATCACCATATGCCTCACAATAACATATCAGATTTGAATCTTGAAGTAATCTTATTTCCAATTGTTTGAGTTCATCTGAACTATACCCAATTTTTATTGTTTCTCCTGGTTTGAACACATCTTTAGTTAAAAGAATATTTAATCCAGCTATTGAAAATGATATTGGTTTTGGAACTTTTTCCTGAAGTCCAGAATTTCTTGCTTTAATTTCTATATCACGCGTCTTATTAATGACTAAATCATCTTCAGGATTTACCGGATTTGGCTTTCTCAACACTAATTTTAAAATATAATTTAGATTTCTGTTTTTAATAGTAGGTACAACATTATTCTTAATTAAAAGAGATTTTTCACGTATGTATTCTCCCGGTTCAAAATTACCTTTTGAAAATATTTCTTCTTTTGAGATATGAAGTTCTTTTAAACACGGTGGGTTAGTAATTAGACTAATCCCACTCCAAAAAATTTCAGTATCTTCTTCAAAATTAAATTTAGTGCTTACTTTTACCTTATCTCCGACATAAACGGAAGCGTCAGTTGAATCACTAATCTCTAACTTTAACAAGTTTAACAAAAATATTATTAATTTTTTCAGTTCATTAATTCTATTAATATTAAGATTAAAGATTAAATAAAAATTTTTTATGTTACTATTTTTCCTTTTTTATTTATTTATTTATGTAAGATTATCCACTTTTTTGTTAAAACAATGAACCTAAAAAGTATATATCATGCATCATTTTCAAATATAACGATATAAAGAAAAAATAGAGTATTTTTGAACAATGAAGGGTAAACTTGATGATAAAACTAAAGTGATACTCTTTGATTTGGATAATACCTTAATAGAAGTAGATTTAGATAAATTTATTCCACAGTATTTAAACTTATTGTCTCAAAGTGTAGCCCATATTATTCCATCTAAGAAATTTATAGCTAAAATTCTAACTGCTTCAAAAGCAATAGAAGAGAATGATGGTTCCAAATCTAATGAGGAGGTTTATGCTGAGAAATTTTTCCCATTGGAAGGATATGACCGTGAGGAAATTAAACCATTTTTTGATGAATTCTATGAAAAAGATTTTTTAAAATTAAAAAAATACACTAAAAAAAAGCCTGAAGCTAAAGCTGTAGTTCAAAAAGCTTTTGACGAAGGATATGATGTTGTTATTGCCACAACTCCGATGCTACCTGCAACTGCTATCGAACAAAGATTAGAATGGGCGGGAGTGGCTGAATTCCCTTACCTTTTAATAACCTCAATAGAAAACTGTCATGCAACTAAATCTCTAACTCATTTGCTTTATTACGATCAAATATTAGATAAAATTGGGTATCCTGCAAAATCCTGTTTAATGGTTGGTGATGATGATAAGGATTTAGTAGCTAAACGATTAGGAATGCTTACATATTTAATTGAACAGAATGGAAGAGTATTGAGTCCAGAAATCCCAGAGCCGACATTTAAAGGCTCCTTAAAAGATTTGTTAAAGTTACTTTAGTATTATTATTTTTCCCTTTTATGCCATGTGTAGGCTAATTTACTCATATTATAAATGGGTGGAGGAGGTTCTTCTATTAATTTCTTACCAAGACACTTCGCACATAGATATACCTCTCTATTAACATCAGTAAAGAAGCACATGTACAAGTTTTCCTCATGAAGGCAGCCTTCGCACCTCATTATTCATCTTAAAATCTTCGACAAAGAAATAAAAAACTTATTATTAAAATCGCAATAAATTTTTGAATTTATTTCCTTATTTTTTAAATATTTTGAGTTAAAGTTAAATAAAAATTTTTTTTTAGATTTTATTAGAAGTATATTTTTACTGATATAGTATAATTTTTTTTAAGGTTGAGGTTTTCTGAACGACGCAGTGTTTTTTAGTCTTATTGCTATGTTTATTATACGTATTATTGGTTTAGGTACCTCTTTCGAATTTTTTTATGATTTGAAAAAAAATTTTTATTTTTATTTTATTTTAGGATGGATGTTTGCAATTATAGGGAATCTATTAGCACTATTAATAGATTTGATAGACAATACTTCTCTTTTAGAGACAATCTTAGTATTTAATGCTCTCTTTATTTCTCTGAGTATGTTTTTGTTAATGATCGGTATGTTGTCATATTATCTCAAAATTAATTTTCGATATCTAGTTTTAAGTTGCATAGGTATAATAATTATAGCTTTAATGTTGTTTATTTTTATTGATTACACGATTTCAATCAATTTTTCTGTTTTAATTATGAATTTGGTGATAATAATTGCTTTTTTAATACCGTTCTTTAAATATAAAAAATTCCGGAAAATTATTGGAAAAAGTATTAGATGGTATTATGTAGGTTTTGTAACTCTTCTTGGTTTTTTACCGATTTCTTTATTTATTTCTTCACAAGGTTATGGTTATGGACTCTATTTTACTGATGATATTCTATTTATAATCTTAAACTATACAATTGGTATTATAAATCATCTACTATTGATTGTTTTACTTATTCATTTAGAATTTACAATTTCTAATAGGCAACAAAACCAATTGAAAGATAAATATTCCCATAATTTAGGAAATATAATGCAAGTAATTTATAGCTCTGCTGATTTATTTAAGAGAATTATCAAAACAGAGAATATTGACAATGATAAATTGGATTTAATAGAAAAAAAGTGTAAAGAAGCCTCAAAAATAATTAAAGAGATTAGAAATTTATAAGTTTAATATAAGGAGAGATCAACATGTCTAATATTTTAATTGTTGATGATGATCTAGATATTGTAGATCTTTTCGAGCAATTCTTAAAACTAAAAGGGCATAAGATTATAGCAAAAGCTTACGATGGTGAACAAGCAATTGAAGTTTTTAAGAAATCGCAAAACCACATAGATATAATTATAATGGATCATCGGATGCCTTTGAAAAATGGAGTTGAAACTACAGAGGAAATTCTTAACATAAATCCTAAAGTTAAAATTATTTTTGTGAGTGCGGACTATACTATTCGAGACAGGGCAATTAAAGCTGGAGCCGTTGATTTTTTAGAAAAACCAATTGATTTCGACACTTTATTTAGATTGATTGAAAAATATATACCTTCCTAAAGGAAATTGTTAGTCTTTTACATTCATGGGTAGAATTTTGCTTTGATCTTATGGTGAACTGATAATTTTTAAAGTTTAAAACTAAGATATAATTAATATTCGTTTTAATTAAACAACGATCTTAAATGAAGAGATTAAATAATTTATATTATTCCTCATTAATTCTTTTCATTATAACTTCTCTCTTTTTATATCTCCAACTATTTTTGGTAAACGCTGTTCAGTTCAGGATATTTTTAATAGAACTTGGTTATGGCTTAATGTTATTTATCCCCATTTTTCTAATTAGTTGGTTTTTAAGGAAAACTAAGTTTCAGTTTGATTTAATTATGATAATGTCAGGCATTTGTGCTTATGGTGCATATCTAGCGGATCTAATGACAAAATCTACTCCTAATTGGGGACTTTTAAGAATAAATATTCCATTTATTATAGGATTCATCATTGTTGGATTGCTTAACATCGCTTCTTTGCTATATTTCACCATTATTTTAACAAAAAAAAGAGTAATTACACCACTACATCATGCAATTAAAGAAAAAAATAAAATAGAAAAGATACTTCTTCAACAAAAACAAGAATTAAGCAATTTCGCTCATATGATGGTTCATGATTTGCGTAGTAATTTAACTTCAATAAAGGGATTCGCTGAATTAATGTCAAGGGAGTCCAATAAAGAAGACGGTTTACTTATGCTGGATAAAATCAATCAAATCCAGGATTTGCTTGAATCTTCATTAAAATTAGCAGATTCTGGTAAAATCATAGATAAAAGAGAAAATGTTGATTTACATCATCTTACTCGGGAATTAGTTGATTCAATCATCCCAAAACCCATAAAAATACAATTAGATGGATTACCTAATATTTCTGGAGATAAACATCGGTTATTCCAGGTAATGAAAAATCTTTTAGAAAATGCTGTAATACACGGTAAACCAAATGAGATAAGAATATATTCTCAATATCAAAATTCCTCACTATTACTTTGTATAGAAAATGATGGCAATCCTATATCAAATGAATCTTTAAACGATTTTAATAAGCAGACTTTTTCTTTAGAAATTAATAGAAAAGGATTAGGATTAAAAATAGTAAAAAGGATTATTGAAGCACATGGATGGAATATTACTGCTAAAGATAAACCTTTGACGACTTTCGTAATTAAGATACCTAAGGATGATGTCATCAATTAGTTAATATTTGTAAAATATACTTAATTGTATTAAATACAGATTTTATATGATCTCATTGATTTCTTTATATCTAAAACAATCTATTACATGATCGTTTACCATACCAACTGCTTGCATAAAGGCATAGCAAATTGTTGGTCCTACAAACTTAAATCCTCGTTTCTTAAGATCTTTACTCATTTGTTCTGATTGCTCCGTTTTCGAGGGCAATTCAGATAGTTCTTTAAATTTATTGTCTATAGATTTAAAATTAACAAATTGCCAAATATACTTGTCAAATGACCCAAATTCTTTTTGAACATCTAAAAGTGCTTTAGCATTTATGATTGTTGCGGTAATTTTTAATCTATTTCTGATAATTCCCTTATCATTCATCAATTCCTCTATTTTTTTTTCAGAATACTTCGCAATTTTATTATAATCAAAATTATCAAAAACTTTTCTATAATTCTCACGCCTTTTTAGAATAGTACTCCAACTTAAACCTGCTTGGGCACCTTCTAATATTAAAAATTCAAAAAGAAGCTGATCATCATGAATAGGAGTTCCCCATTCTCTATCATGATATAAAATCATCTGTGGGTCATTTCCTGTCCATCTACATCGGTTTACCATATTATATTACCATAATTTTGTAATTTTCTCTGTAATATTTTAAAAAATTGATAAACCAATAAAACAATTATTGTTAATTAACTATAAAATTATATGAATGGATATATGAATCTCAGAGATCCAAAAATAACTGCTTTACAGTTTAATCAATATATTAATGCCCAAGATATTCAAGGAATTATTAGTCTTATGGCTGAAAACTACACATTTATTTCTATTTCTGGAAACATAGAAAAAGGAAAGGATATAAATATTAAAGGATGGATATCGTTTTTCAATAATTATCCTGATTATAAAAATATTTTTACAAGAGTAGAATCAAGAGATAATTTAGTTATACTAATTGGATATTCTACTTGTTCCTATGATCCTTTAGATGGTCCTGCGATATGGACAGCAACTATTGAAGATGATCTTGTAGCTAAGTGGCAAATTTATGAGGACACGAAAGAAATAAGAAAAAAATTGAATATTGTATAATAAAATATCAAAGAGTAATTTGTAAAACAAATACTCCAATCAAACTAACGCTTAGGATAAATGAATACTTTAAATTGGTCTTACCATCATATTGTTTTTTAATTTTTTCAGTTATTTTTGCTCTTTTATATATCTTACAGGTATTTACTGCTACAGGTGGATATTTCATATATGATTGAATAGAATTATCATAAGGAATTGAACTTTGTGATGTAGTTGCTGATTTTGAATAAAAAGTATAAATATATAGTATTTCTGGCAAAAGAAGGGCTCCCAATAACGGATAAAAATTCAAAAGATAGAATAAAAAGAATAAACCTCCAACCATTAGAGCAAAACAATAATAAATATAAAGTGGATTATTCTGAATGAACTTCAAAATCAAAATAATAACTGATATGCTAGATAAAAAAATACCAATAGTAGAAACAAATATATTAGTTGATAAAATTAGCAATGGTAATATGATAATTAATAAATTCATTAAAGCTAAACTAATATCAATATAATTTACAAATCCTTTCCTGAACTGATACTCTAAATTATCACTCATTATGATTCTTTAAACTTTTAATGGTTTTTAAAATTATTAGGAAATCTCCAATATGTGATAAAGCGATTTATTCTTTTAAATGTTAGGATAAAAAGGAGTAATAGTAAAAAATTATTGATAAGCTTTACCTACGTTTTCACTAATTGCGTCCAATACTTGTGACCATACCTCTGGGGGTAGACTGTGCCCCATTCCTTCGATAATGAGTAATTCTGCCCCTGGTATTGCTTCCGCAGTATCATTACCTCCATCAGGTGGCATAAGAGGATCTTCAGACCCATGAATTACAAGTGTAGGGGCTGTTATAGAACCCAGAGCTTGTTTGCGATTTCCACTAGCTAATATTGCTGCTATTTGACGTGAATAGCCTGGACGATAATTTGAACGATCGTATGATGCAGTCACAAACTTACGTGCTTTTTCTTCATCAAAAGGAAAACCTTTCCCATGAATAACTCGTAAATTGTTCACACCATGCTCAATAATTGCTTCACGTTCTGTGGGTGGGGGTTGAATTAATACTTTCATTGCTTCTGGTTTTGGACGAGGTAAATCGGGATTACCTGTACTACTCATTATAGATGTAAGAGATAAAACACGAGAAGGGTGTCTATACGCAATAGTTTGAGCGATCATCCCCCCCATAGATACTCCACAAATATGAGCTTTATCAATTTTTATAGCTGTTAAAAGTCCTACAGCATCATCAGCCATATCATTTAACGTATATGCGGCTTCAATTTCTTGTCCTTGGGCTAATTTCATATACAATTTCATGATATCTGGTTCACCTGCATCATCAAATTTAGTAGATAACCCAACATCTCGATTATCAAATCGAATTACATAAAATCCTCGTTCTACAAATTTCTCGCATAGTTCTTCTTCCCATCTGATCATCTGAGCACCAAGCCCCATAATTAATAATAAAGGTTTTGAGGTAGTATCTCCAAATGTATCATACTCAATTTCAATATTATTAGCTTTAACTCTTGGCATTACTTTTTTCCTCTTTATTAAATTTAATATAACTTAGTTTTATGTATTTTTATAGGTTATGAATAAACTTAGGTTTTAAAAAAAGAGATAAAGAAAATTAATTTAATTAAAATTTTATAGATTAATCCGTATGCGCAGATATAATTAAATCTGCAAATAACTTCATATCATTCAATAACATATTTAATTTATCCTGTGAATCTCTATCCAGTTCTCCAGACTTCATAACTAGAACAGATATGATATATTTGAATATGTGGAGCTCAACTTCTTTTCCATCTCCATCTCTACCCCAAAATTTCGAGGAATCTGACATAAATATGTTTTCTCTGACAGTATTGCAAGCATTAATAAAATCTCTTAGATCTCCTCTCAAAGTTAAACCACTACTTACACCTTGGACATTATGAACAATTACATTTCCTGAAATATCAGCAATAATCACTTTTGCCTTAATCTCATCAAGTTGCTTTTCCGCTTTTTCAACATGTTTCTTTAATTCAGCATACTCAGATATTAAAATATCTCTAAAAACTTTAGCTAACTTATCCTGTTCATAAATGCTGGTTAGCATGTAATCAAAATCATAGTCTTTGAATAAATCTAAGAAAATCTCCTTTGCATTCTTTACATTAGTATCAAGAAGCTCTTTCTGATAATCCTCAGTGTCATATTTATGTAAGAATAAGAATATCTTAGGTTTTTCATTGTTTTTACGATAAAGATCTAATAAACTAATAAAATAATCTTTAGCTTCATTGAAAGTATTAGGTTCATGAAGCGAAACAATAGGGATCAGAATATCAGTACCACGAAAGATTTCAGGTTTTTCCATATATTCTTTCCTAAATTCTTCTTGCCCGCCAAAATCAAATATGCCCACTTGCAAACCCAGAAATGGGTGTCTTCTTGTTTCGTAAAGTATTGTCGGTGCTAATCCTTTAGTGTCTTCTGGTCTTTTAGCGGCAAAAGCTACAGAATAAACACTTGTTTTCCCACAACCGCTTAATCCGACTAAACTAATTTTCATTTTTGACTTTCCTTTTTTTGATGGTTTTTATAATAATTTATTTCATTTAACTTTTTTAATAAAATATTTAGTTTTTTATTCTTTTGGTGTGATTTTTAGTGTTCTGGAAAAAATTTTGCCAAATGCCTCAGTTGATGCTTCAACTAATACATTTGCATTGATAGGCGTTCCATCCGGTATATCCAATGGATATCCAATTTCAATTGTTTCGTATGGAAATAATTCTCTAATAGTTGTTATCCATGGATTTTTTTCAAAAAGTTCTTCCACAGTGACAATCCGTATTTTTAAATCTTCTAAAACATATCCTATGGTATTAGTTAATGATACATTCAGAATTTTTTCATCCTCATTTAAATCCTTACTTACACTTAAAAATTTTCTTGCTCCAAGAGTGGGCGTTACTTCAGCTTGTTCTACTTCTGGTTTAGTTTCAATACGAGGTTCTTCTGCTTCCTCAGAATCTCGTACAATAAAGACTTTTCTTTTTTGTATAGTATATTGCGAAACTTTTTTCAGTTTTGCCAAAAATAACACAGCATTTAAATTAATGGCATTAAAAGGTTCTATTTTCAGATAACCTTTTTCAGCAGCATCCTCCATAATTTCAGTTCCTATACCACTCCTAGCAAAAACAGTGTTTTTATTTGCACCAGAACCTACGCTGCCTACGCTAATGTCTGCATTTTCTGCTGTTAAATCAGTGCAAAAATTACAACTCGATGACTTAAATTTATCCAATTGTCTAATGGTATATGATTTCACTGGATCTCCATTAGAATCATAATATAAATGGAATTTTCCTTTATTTATATCCATTTTCTGAACTTTTGACAAATCAATCCCTTCATTTTCAAAAAATGGATAGATAGCTTCGGGTGAGAAAGAATCCATGCAAAAGAGTCCAATCTTAAGAACATTACATCGCATAAAATACTTTAACATACCTGCTGGACTGTCGAACATTTTAGCAACAGCATCAATATTACATGGAGTTCCAACAAATGCAATTGAACGAAAATCTTGCCTAACAGCATCCATTAAAGCTTCAACTGTTTGAGAGTGACTATAAATCGAGCCGGAGGATTTGATTGCATCATCTTTATTTGTGATAATTTGTGCAACAGGATACCAGGGTTTTTCCGGATTCTTCATTGTAACTACAGCAGCATCAATTAAATGCTCATCAAAAAGGTAGCAAAGCAAGCTTGTAACTGTTCCGCCATCTTGTCCACCTATTACTTCAGGTATATTAGTATTAGCAACATAACCAGTTTTGAATTCACCCATAAGTTGATATGGATCAGTAATTGTCCGTGGGCACTGATTATAACAAATACCACATCCTGTACATTTTCCAATTAATTTTGGTTGCCCTGCCAAATCATCCCATTCTAAAACGGGACAAACAGCAGCACAAGTACCACATTCAGTACAAATTCCAGTCCGTATAATCTCTTTCATCAACATACCAAAAGAATCCTTTTTTCCCTCCAATTTCTTCTGAATATATTCAAAAGAATATTCGTATGGAGTTTCGGTTTTATTAGCTTTATCTTCAGTCATAATATTTTATCTAATCGCTAAATTGATTATATAATTGTGAAATTCCAAATAAATAAAATAGGTTTTACAAAAAAAAGATTATTAAATTAAATAATTAGAATTGTGTTTTTTTGATAGATATGTCAAAAAAGTATTGAATGAAATTTTTATTTAGGAAATTAAGAATTTTCTAATTCAAGTCTTTCTTCTATTCTTTTGATAGCATTTGATGCGTGAATTCGTACTACTCTATGGAAATCATTTACTCTGTTGATTAATGCGCTAAGAGCTAGCTCTCCACCGAAATTTTCTAAAAGTTTAATTAAACTTAACTTTACTTTATGGTTTTCACTTTCCTTCGCTTTTAAAAAATCAGTAAGAATTGCTAGGTATTTATTCAATATTCTTGAGATTTCTTGTTTACTATCTTTAGTTTTGTACCAATTATTTTGGAATATGTTATAGATTGCGTCGATGGTCACTTTTTTTATAAGCCAGTAAGTATTTTCATTTTCTATTATTTTTTGTAAATCCCTCAAAGGTGCAACACTTCCAATTTTACCTAAAGCAATAATAGTGTTCTTTTTAACATCTAAATTTCTAATTACTAAAAGATCACACAGCGGTTTCACAAATTCCTCTTTAGCGATTTCTCCTAGAAGAAAAGCAACACTCTCTCTAACTGTATCATTTTCTTTTTTTAAAGCATTATATAAATATTCATAAGAAGAACTTTGATTATTTTGATAAATCCGTTTTATAGAGTCGAGTATGTACAGTTTCATATCCAAATCAGTATATTCAAAACTTACATCTTCAATATCTAAAATATCTAGTAATTCTGGAACCGCTGATAAATCACCAATCTCTCCTAACGCTTCTATTGCAGCAATAGTTACTTCTTTGTATATATTGTCTAAGTTCGATATTAATAAATCTATAGCATCATTGAGTTTTAATTTCCCACATAATACGACTGCATTTTTTTTTACGATAAAATCATCAAGAAGCAATAATTTTAAAAGATCTTTCCTAACCTCATTTTCCATTAATTTTAATATTGAGACAACTGAATCCAATAAACTTAAATCTTCTTCTTTTAAGATTTGTGTGACAACTTCTAAAATGGTATCTTTATTTTGAATAATTTCTGTTAAGATTTCTGGATATTTTGCTTTGAGAAAGCTTACATCCTCAAATGAAACGTTGACACTTGAAATTTCGTATCCAATTAACTTTATTATTTCTGCTTTATGATTATTTGATAGTTTTCTATTTTTTAAAGCTCCTAATAGGAGCGGAATAAGTTTTTCTAAATTTAGACTTAATAATTGAATTGAAACATATTCTCTAATTGAATTAATAGAATTATCTAATTCATTGATAAACAACCTGATTTCAGTTTCTTCAAATCGAGTTTTGTATATTGCTTTTAAAGCAGAAAGTTTAACATTATAATCGACAGGCTTTTGTTCTAATATCCAATTTAAAGGTTTTAAAGATTTTTCAATATTTAACCGACCTAGAGCTTTTGCAGCTTCACATTTTATCTCAATTTTATCATCTGAGATCAAAAGGTTTTCAAATGTCTTATAACATTCATTTTTCAGCTGTATTGAATTATTGCTAATCATACCTAAATATTTAATTGCATCTCTCCGTTTAATATCATCCTTCTCTTTTTCTATTATTTGAGTTAGCATATTTGCTGAATTTTTTAAACCAAATTCCGTACTTCTCTGATATATTTCGCGAGGATGAAGTTTTACTTTAAGCATAAGTTAAGATTTTTGATTAGCTTTTCAAAATATAACTTTTTATCTTGTTTAATTATCAATTATTGATCAGCTTTTATAAAAATATTACTCAAAACAAGCATAAAGCTAGAAATAATTTATCAAAAACAATAAAAAGCTTCAATCTCAAAAATAATAAAATTTCAAATTACCGTTTTTAATTATATTTTGGATTTTATTTTAAATTTTCCAGAAGTGGTCAATTCAGAGTCTGATTTCAATGAAAATTTAGTGAAAATTACGATATTAAAATTCTGTCAATATATAAAAAATGAGGAATTTGGACCTGCTTGCAGTCTATCTTTAATTTTCTGAACTTTTGATAAATTAGGAAATGAAAACTTTTTTATAGAATTTAAGAATTTACAGGAATTTTACTTCATTGTTTAAAACGTTCTATTTAATAAAAAAAGGGAAGAATTTTTCAACAGAAATAATAAAACTTAATATTTTCACTATTTTTTAAATACTATGAAGTTTGGTTATTGTGTAAGAAGTCCTTCTACTCGTATATATTCTGAAATTAGAGACTTAACATTAAGAATTGAAAAGTTAAATTTTGATTCTATTCATGTTACCGACCATTTACTAGGTTTTGATGAAACTCAAGAAAAAAAAGAAACGTTTTTAGAGTGTATGATACTATTGGGAGCGTTAGCAGTAGAAACAAATAAAATAAAATTGGGGCAAATTGTATTATGCAACTCTTTTCGTAATCCTGCTTATTTAGCAAAAATGATATTGACTTTGGATCACATTTCTAATGGTCGAGTTTTAATGTGGTTAGGAGCAGGTTGGTATGAGGAAGAATATAAGGCATATGGCTACGCATTTCCTTCTCCTAAAAGAAGAGTCGATGAGTTGGAGGAATCATTGACTATATATAAGAAGATATTTACGGAAGATGAAACTAACTTTGACGGAAGATTTTGGAAACTTGAAAAACATCGGAACTTTCCTAAGTCAGTACAGAAACCTTACCCACAATTAGTTATAGGGACAAATGGTAAGAGGATGATTGACATTGCATGCCGAGAAGCAGATGGAATAAATTTGGCTTCATTGGAACTTTCGCAACAAAAAAAAAGAATGGAGAATATTTCACTAATTAAAGAAAAACTAAGAAAGTACAACCGTGATCGTTCTAAGTTTGAGATCTCTCTTTTCACAGGTGTTACAATAGTCAGCATTCAAGAAACAGTTGAAAGGATAAGAAAAGAAAGGAATATTTTAAAATCTGATATGAAATATCAATTCATAGGAACTCCTGAAGAGATTAAAGAAAAAATAAAAGAAGCTGAAAATTTAGGTATCAATAAAATGGTTATAGTAATAGAAAGTCCTGATATTGAGGATCCTATTCACACTTTTTGTAGAGAAATAATGTGATAAATTTTAATCTGATCTAAATCAGACTGATCTTAAATCTTTTAAATCTCGATTTTTACTTATTTTTTATTAAGGGTAAATTCAACATCTGAGTTCAATGAAAATTCCTTTGAAAAAAATTAGAAAATTATTCGAATTTTAATATTACATTCAGGGACAACTTTTCAATAATTTTGTTAAAGTTGGAAACCAATCTTCCCTAATATTTTTCATATTATTTAACTCCTTCACATTAAATTTACCGAAAATTTCCTCACCTAATCTAATGTATTCCACTTGTGATGGATTAATGTCAATTATTCCACAGATTAGAGCATCTAGAGAAACTAAATGATTACTAAAAGCAGCAATACCTAAATTTTCGATTATATCATAACTCCCCCATGGTACTTGTATACTTCCCTTTGGATTAGAAACAACTGCAGAATATATTCCTTCACACAGTCCGTAAACATCAAAAAAAGTGGCATAAATCTTATTTATATCTATTATATTTTGGCTTAATAAATTATCTTCTGGTCCATGCCACCATGATCTTAATGGATCTGGGATAAGTCCAAACATATTTTTTAATGTCAAGCTAGGATATTTACTTTTAATTCCTTTTATCTTTCCAAAACTAATAAAGATTTGATCCCTATATTTCAGCAATTTAGATGGAAACAATTGATATAATTTATCGTTAACCACTGGTGGATATTCCCTTTCTACTTCTCTTTTTATATTTTTAGATTTCGCTGAACAACCTTGCCAGATTTCCTCTGTTATATTAATATATTCGACTCCAAATTCAGAAAAAAGATCGTTAAACCCAAATTCAGACAAAAACCATTTGTCTTGTTTTCTTAATTGATCCCATCTCCCTTTTTCCTTTATCCACTTCCAATCGGGATGTTCCATAATCCATTTCCAGTCCACTTCATGTTCATCAACGAAAAACTCTAAAGTGCCATCCTGTTTTTCTAAAGTATATGATTCTATAATTAATATCTTAGCATCTAAAGCCTCAAATAATAATCTCAAAGTTTTTGCTTCCGTAAAATTACCGAGATGAGGACTAAACCAGTTAGGTTTTATAATAAAATTATCTGATTCTAAAAAATTGGCAGGAAAGATTTTTTTTAAATCAGATGCATTTCTTATCTTATTTAGATTAACTACTCCTAATTTTTTCATAATATTGGCATTTAAGAGGAATTTTAGAAGCTTTGAAGTACACACTAGCTAATTGTATGTAATTAATAATTACCTTCAGCATTATAAATCTTGAGATTTTAATTTTGTCCCAATTTTCTGTGAAATTGGAAAGGAAAGGTAAATCCAGATTCTACATAATAGCCTTTAATGTGAATATAAGAGGAATTACTGCTTTTTGATTTTTCAAGTGAAAATATCCATCAGAACTACGCTCTGTAAACGAAAATTGTTTCCAAACAGAGAAAGGGTATTCATTTAAAAATTCAATTCTCAGACCTGCCCCAATTAGAGAATTTAATATGTCTGATATACTATGCATCCATTCATATTCTTTTTTTGGTTTAAATTTGATTTTATCTGAGGCATAAGTTCCATCGGCCACAAATTCCATCGGTTTGGAATCATGAAAATAATTACAGTAAATTTGTGGCTCGCTAACATCTTTGGTTTCATTATCAAAAATATTTGAAAATGGATGACTTTCTGCAATATAAAAAAATCCACCTTTTTTAAGATAATTTGCAATAACTTTAGCCCATTCCCTAAGATCGTTTAGCCAACAGAGTACTCCATGTGAAGTATATACAATATCATACTTTTCGAAAAGAACCTTGGGTAAATCATAAACGTTTGATTCAATAAAATTAGCTTCAAGATTAGCTTGTTTTGCCAATCCTTTTGCTAATTGAATAGCTTCACTGGAAAAATCAACTCCAGTTACTAATGCTCCTTCTCTAGCCCAAGAAAGAGTATCAAGTCCGAAATGGCATTGAAGATGTAGTAATGATTTACCTTTCACATTTCCCATTTCTTTCAATTCAAAGGATTTCAGAGTAGATTGTCCTTTTAAAAAGGCTTTAACATTATAAGATTCCTCTCCGAGTTTATAATGTATCCTCGCAAACTCATCCCAGAGTTCTTTATTAGCTTCAAAATATTTTTTACTCATGCAATATCACGTTTAGAAGTATCATTTTTGTTTCCGAATTTGTTAGGTAATTATTAAGAAAATAAATTTTTTTTTATATATTAAAAAAAATCAATTTAGAAGATCTTTATTCGATTTTTACGGAAAACTAAGAGATTCTAATCTTCTAAATTGTTTGAAAACCACTTCAGAACCAGCTTTAAACATTTTTCTTAGACTTTTTTTTGCCATCTTTACAATAAAACCAGCAAAGAGTCTTTTTAGTAAACTTATCTTTATATCAACGTAATATTTTTTATCCTTATCTAGCCATCCTTGTTCATGCCAATATGCATAGTCTGCGTTTTTTTCATCATCCACTATCCTATGTAGTAATACTCTTATTTTAAAAGCAATGACACTTCCATAGGTAGGTTTTTGGAACTTTTTTTCGTGTAGTGCTTTTATCAAATTTCTACTCGTCTTTTGAATTTTTTTTATAATCTTTTTTTCATTCCCAGGTTGAGTTAAAAGTTCTAAACTATCAACATAATTAAAACCCCAAGAATGTGCAACCTCTTCAAAATAACTTGTAACTGCTTTTGACCCAGCTATTCCTTGATTGCTAACACCAATAGCTATCTTCCCAAAGAAACAAGGTCTGTGAAAAATATAAGAAAATCTATCAAAAAAGTTCTTCATCAATGCTGGAATATGTAAAGCATAAGCAGGAGCCATGAATATAACTCCGTCAGACTCATTGATTTTATTTAAAATCATATCTCTATCGTCATTTCTAAAAGGACATTTATTTTCCCCATCAAAAAAACAGTTTAAGCACCCTCTACATGATTCCAAATTTACATCTTTGAGATACAAATATTCAAACTTAATGTTATTGTTAAGATATTTTATCTCTTTTTCCATCTGTTCCATTACAATAGTCCCATATCCTTTTCTTGGACCTCCCATTATAGTCAAAACTTTCATTTCTTATTTGCACCTTTAATATTTAAAATTCATTTGTTGTAACTACATAGTTGAAATTGATATTAATAATTACAATAGTCCAATTTTTTCATTTTTGGATCCTCCATCTTTTATTAGATTTCTTAATTAAATATCTTTTAATAGAATTGTATATTGAAAACTACTATGAAATTACGACAATCAATTAACAAGGCTAGAGCGAAATTTTACAATATAGTAACTGATTATGACTTTATAAAGAAAAGTTCTATTATTGTTATAAGCGTATACTTTACACTTCTTTTAATAGCTGTTATCATAGCAGCAGTCTGGGGGCCTTATGGATATACAATATGGACTCGAATGATCTCAGATTTAGGAGGAAGTAATTATACTCCTACTCCATTCATTTTTGATATTGCATGCATATTTGCGGGGATTATGATGATACCATTAACATTTTATGTTGAAAATTTGTTTGCTCCATTGCCAAAAAGAAATAATATAGAAGAACAGCATTATTCACGTTTGAGATTTAGATTAGGGAGTAATGCATTTTTCTTTAGCTTATTGGGAAATTTAGCGTATATATTTGTAGGAATATTTAGCGAAGATCGCAATCCACCTTTATTGGATTTCGCAAGTTTTCATGATGTGTTTTCTTTTTTTCGTTTGTAGGTTTTGCATTTGGAGCTTTCTTTATTGGATGGATTATTGTACTTTATGACATGAAAATTCCAAAATTATTTGGAATTTACGGGATAATAGGCCCTCCCACCATGTTATTTATTTTTCTCTATACCATGAAAGCTTTATGGGAATGGATTTTATTATTTTCAATTCTTCTCTGGATAATTCCCCTCATCGTCATGATACTTCGAAAACCAGAATTAAGAGCATAGTATAAAATTCTTATTTTTTTCTTTTTAGTGTATTGGCTCTGAATACCTAATCTTATTTATATTAGTTCGAGTCAAATATGATTTAACGAAACATAAAGTATGAATTATTATGACAATACGCGAATCAATAAATAAAATCAGGGCGAAATTATATAATTTTGCTACTAATTTTAAAGTAGTGAAAATATCTGCCATGGTTGTTATGGTTGGATACATTCTATTACTAATTATTGGGGTTATCGTAGCGATGGTACTTGATCCAGATGGTTATACCATTTGGGATAACTGGATTTCCGATCTCGGTTCCATTGATCACACTCCCGCACCATATCTATATGATATCGCTTGTATAGTAGCTGGTTCGATGACTATACCCCTAACATTTTATATGGAGAAATTCTTAGCTCCATTGCCCAAAAGATCTGATTTAGGACGAGAACATTATTCTAGATTGCGATTTCGATTAAGTAGTTTCGCTTTTCTCTTTAATATTATAGGAAATTTTGGATATATTGGAGTTGGTATTTTTAGTGCTGATCGTGATTATAATGTATTGAATATTCTTGGAATGGGACCACATGGACTCATGTCGTATCTAGCATTTGGAGGATTCACTTTTGGTGCCTTTTTTATGGGGTGGCTGATTGTCTTTTATGATACTAAAATCCCAAAAATTTTAGGTATCTATGGCATACTGGGGCCATTAATTATTACTATCTTAAATTTGATTGATAGTACTCCATTATTAGAATGGATGCTACTTTTCTCAATATTAATCTGGATAATTCCGCTTTCACTTATAATACTAACCAAACGAGAATTAGTTCCAAGCTAAAATTAAAAACTAAAAAAATATGAATATTTATTAATTTTTTTTTATACTCATAACTTAACGTGAAATTCGTATATCTTAAATCATTATGTCTAAAATATGTCCTAATTGTGGAAGGACTATAGAAGAAAATTATAAGTTTTGTATTGATTGCGGTAAGCCTATAGAACCGGAAACTAGAGAAAAAAAAAGGAAATTTAAATATTCACTTACAAATCCTCAGCGGGAAATCCTTTTACGGCGAGTTCTCCCTATAATGCTTATAGGCTCAATCATATGGTTAGTTAGTGAACTAATTTTCAGTATGATTTTTATAGAAATTGAGTTTACCCCGGTATTTTTAATTTTTTATATCTGCATGATTATTCTTGAAGCAGTTCTATTTATTTCATTATTTTTTGTTTCTAAGGCTAATAAGATGATTTTAGCACTATTAATCTTCTTTATCTTTAGTTTTATAGCTGGGATTCTTAGCCTTCCAATAATTATGATCACAGAATTTTTGCCTCAAGTTCACATGTTTGTAAGTCTATCAGTTGGAGCATTATTGATTGTCTGTTTTATTGGATTAATTTTAAGAGAACGTTATTTTACTAAAGAATATATATGGAGTCATCTTGGTTTATTCTTAATTGGAACTTTGATAATTGAAATTGTGTTCATATTTATCTTTAATATACAAAATTATCTCGTAACTATTCCAGTGTCTTTAGCATATATATTAATCGTGTCTCTCACAACAATGTTTTATGGTTCTAGAGTTGTTCAGAAAAATGAAAATGAACCTTGGATGCTAATTTTCTATAAAATAGAAGGGATTTTATTACTTTCCTTAATTATCGCTATAGTTGTGGTAGTAATAGTACTTATTATAGTAGGAATTGCAGTTGCATGTGGAGGTTCTGGTTTTGACTTATCTGGATTGGGAGGAGGCTCTGGAGGAGGCACAGGAAAATTAAAAAAGAAAAAAAAAACTTCTTAATTTAGTTAAAGAAATCTTTTTTTACAATTCTATAGAGTAAGTCTAAATCTTAATATTTATTACGATATTAGATATATCTATAATTGATACTAGTTCATTTTCAAATGGTTTTTTAATTTGAATAGTAAAGATAAAATAAAAAACTCGGAAAAAGTAGACTCTATTGCTGATGCTATAGAGCAATCAATGAAAAAAGGGCATATTAGCACCCTAATATTATTAGCATTAGAAAAAGGACCGTCTCATGGCTATAGTCTCATGCAAACTATAACTGACGATACCTATGGAGTTTGGAATCCGACAGCATCCTCTTTATATCCTCATTTATCATCCTTAACAGAGAAAGGCCTAATTGAGTTTAAAGCTGAAATGGAAGGTAAAAGAGAAAAAAAAGTATATCAAATTACGCAGAAAGGGAAAAAAACTTTAAAAAAACTTCTTGAACGACAGCAAAATATGCGAAAATCTCTCCTTTCTATGATCATGTCAACTATAGGTCTGACAGATTTTTCTCTTCCTAATGATTTTGAAGATTTATTTGGCCCAGATTTGATTGATGATGCAAGTCTAATTGGAAAAAATAATGAAGAAAAGCTTAAGATTCTCTCAAAAAGAAGACTTGTCTTATCAAGAATCGTTGATAAGTTACATAATTTTGTTAATGAATTGGACCAAAGAATTGAAGATTTGAAAGCCAAATAAAATAGCAATAATCTTCATTTTAATTGGTCTAGACATTTCAGAATTCACATATATATTGTTTTTTGTTAGCAAAACTTTATATATGTTTATTTTCGATATATAATTATAGAATATATCAGTTACTTATATATTATCAAAATATATCAAAATTACATTCATTTTGAGAGCTTGGAGGTTATTTAATTGAAGATATTATTAACAGGTGCCTTTGGTAATGTTGGACAAAGTACCTTAGAGGAATTGATTAAGCGAAATTATGACATTAGAATTTTTGATATTAAAAATAAGAAAAACAAAAGATTAGCATATAAATATAAAAAATTTGTAGAAATTTTTTGGGGAGATTTGAGAAATTTTAAAGAAGTTGAGATGGCAGTATCTGATAGGGATATTGTAATTCATGTAGCTGCGATTATTCCACCATTAGCAGATAAGAAGCCTAAATTTGCTGAATCTGTGAATGTTGGAGGAACAAAGAATTTGGTAAAAGCTATGGAAAGTTTATCTAAAAAACCAAAATTAATTTTTACATCATCTGTTGCCATCTATGGTGATCGTCTTGAAAATCCCTTAATCACACCAGAAGATACCCCGAATCCAAATCCAGATGATGAGTATGCTAAACAGAAACTAAAGTGTGAAAAAATAATAATGGAATCTTCTTTGGAATGGGCGATTTTTCGTCTAACATATATCATCTCCTTAAATAAATTACAAATGGATCCACTTATGTTTGAAATGCCACTTGATACTTGTATTGAAATTTGTGATACTAAAGATGTCGGTCTTGCTCTTACTAATGCCGTCGAAAATCAAGAAATTTGGGGGAATATTTTGCATATAGCGGGAGGAAAACGATGTCGAATTTCATATCGAGAATATCTTAATCAAATGCTGGATATTTTTGGTGTTGGTTTTGATCATTTACCAGAAGAAGCTTTTTCTAGAAATGGTTTTCATTGTGGTTTCATGACAACAGATAAAAGCCAGGGTCTTTTGAACTATCAGAGGTTTACTCTTGATGATTATTTTAATGCTGTAAGAAAAAAAGTTGCAGTATCAAGATTCTTTACTATGATGTTTAAACCTATAGCACAGAAATTCCTTTTAGGTAAATCTCATTATTATAGATCTTATCTAGACAATAAATGATCTAATAAAAACATTATTTTCAATATATTTTTAACTTTTTAGTTTAAATCTCTTTCTTTTATTGATTTTTCCTTCCTAAATATGATACAATTATTAAAAATCGTCTTTGAAATTAAAAATTCTCTGATATTTGACTTTAATTACAATTTTCAATTCAGAAATGTTTAGATTTGATCACAAATCATTGATTAATTGACCGCTTCAGAAATAATTGATTATATCGATTAACAGAAAGTATTAAAAATATTGAAAATGAATAAATTTTAAAAAAGAATATTTAAAATTGATCTTAACAAAAAGATCAATATTGGAACTTAAAAAACATCCAATAACAATCTAAGAAATTTATTTATATACAATTATGTAAAATGTAGAGGTGGATGTGTAAAAATAGATGAGAAATCCTGAAAATCATCGGATTGGATACTATGCTTGTCAATGAGGTGTAAATATAAGAACTAAAGTAGACTGTGATGAGTTAGTAGATTATGTGAGTAAAAACTTTGATGATGTTGTTATTGCTAAGAAAAATGCTTTCCTATGAACTGATAATGCTCAGAATGAAATAATTGAAGATATAAAGGAGAAAAACTTAAACAGAATAGTGGCATCAGCTTGAACTCCACGTACACATGAAGTAATTTACCGAGGAACTATTGCTAAAACAGATTTGAATCCATACTATTTTCAAATGGTAAATGTACGTGAACATTGTTCATGGTGTACAGATACTAAGGAAGAAGCTACAAAGAAAGCAAAATCTTTAGTGAAAAGTGGAATTGAAAGGGCTAAAAGACTTGAACCCGTCCCAATTAGAACGGTTCCAGTCACTAAAGCTACATTAGTTGTTGGTGGTGGGATAGGTGGGATGAACGCAGCTCTCGATCTTGCAAATCAAGGTATCAAGGTATATTTAGTTGACCAAAAGACAACGATTGGAGGACGAATGTCTCAATTAGACCGAACATTTCCTACCGACGATTGTGCAATATGAATTTGCGGACCTAAAATGTTGGAAGTCAATAGAAATGAGAACATTGAGTTAATAACTTATAGTGAAGTAAAGAAAATAGAGGGATTTGTTGGAAACTATAAAGTAACAATTCAAAAAAAACCACGATTTACTACAAAAGAATGTAATGGATGTGGAGCCTGTGCCGAAGTATGTCCTGTTTATATATCAAATTATTTCGATGAATACTTAGGTGCACGGAAAGCAATAGACATTCCATTTGGTCAAGCAGTACCATTTTTATATGATATCGATAGAAAAGCATGTATTGAGTGTTTTTCATGTGTAGATGCCTGTGAACTTGATGCGATTGATTTTAGTCAATTACCTACTGATATTGAAGTTGAAGTCGGTACAATTATTATTGCAACTGGTTGGGATATATATGAACCCTTTGGAGAATATGGATATGGAGAATTTGAAAATGTCATAACACAAGTCCAATTAGAGAGAATACTTGCACCTAATGGTCCACTTGAGGGGCATGTTCACAGAATATCAGATAATAAAAAACCTAAAGAAATTGTATTTATACAGTGTGTAGGAAGTCGAGAAACTGAACGAACATATTGTAGTGGTGTCTGTTGTATGCTTGCTTTAAAAAATGGAAGGTTATTACTGGAAGAGTTTCCTGATGCGAATATAACAATATGTTACATTGATATAAGAACTCCTGAAAAAGGATTTGAGGAGTATTATGAACGCGCAAAAGAAGCAGGGATAAAGATGATTCGGGGAAAAGTAGGTGAGATCTCTGAAGATCCTGAAACTAAGAATGTAAAAGTCAGAGTTTATTCATCTTTAACAGATAAAATTGTACTAATTGATGCCGATTTAGTAGTCTTATCTACAGCAGCACTTCCTTCAGCAGGAACTCAGCAAATTGTAGATGTTTTAAATCTTGATACTAATACATATGGATTTCTTACTGAATCGCATTTTGGTTTATTACCACAAGAAACAAAGTCAAAAGGTATTTTTATAGCTGGTTTTGCTCAAGGACCAAAGAATATTTCATATTCGGTCTCTCAAGCAAGAGCAGCTGCTAGTAAAGTAGCTGAATTAACAGCTCCAGGACAAATCGATATTGAATTGATTACTGCTGAAGTAAATAGTGAATTTTGTATTTCTTGTAGACGTTGTGAAAAGGAATGTCCAAAGAATGCAATAAGGATTGAAAAAGATATTGGAGCATTTATTGACGAAATAAATTGTGATGGCTGTGGAATTTGTGCAACCTGTTGTCCTACACAGGCAATCGATATCAGATATTATAGAGACCATCAATTATTTGCTGAAATTGATGGTTTATTAGGAGGTGATTAAAGAGACATGGAAAATACCTTTAAAATAATTGTCTTTGCTTGTTTAAAATGAGGTTATAGTGCTGCTGATTTAGCAGGAGTTTCACGATTGAAATATACATCAGCAGTAAAAATAATCAAAGTGAAATGTACTGGTAGAGTTGATCTTAAACATATACTTTATTGCATTCGTTCGGGAGCTGATGGTGTGATGATCGTAGGTTGACGTCCTAACGAATGTCAATTCAAAAATGGTAATTTTACAGCAGATAGACATGTGGAATTAGCAAATAGAATTTTAGCATCGAGAGGTTTCGGAGATCAGAGAATAAATATGTATTGGTTAAGTGGAGCAGAGTCAGAAAAATTTGTAAAAAGTGTAGAAGATGCATTAGAAAAAGTAAAAAATTCTGGACCAAATCCGCTTAAATTAGTAAAAAAAGAAGCTAATGTCGAAAAAAAACTAGTCATAACTACCCCTGCAGAATGACTCTTATAATAAAATTATAGTTATAAGATGACTAACCTTGCAAGGGAAGGGGTTTTCAAATAGTATTCAATTTAAAATAAGAATTTTAGTAAAATTTAATCCAAAAGGATGGAAATATGGTTCAAATTTCAAATAATGTAAATTTCAATAGTATATCTCCAAAAAATTTAATGGATGCAACTTATCAGGCAGTTGAAAATTTTCAGATTAGAGCCTTTTTCGAAGCAAAAGAAGAAATTTTAAAAACTGGAAAGTATAACGAAGGTGAATTTTACGATATATTAGATGCTCTAATTAATGCAGAAACAGAACGGAAATTAATATTAGAATCATTAAAAGGTAAAAAACCATCATTTTTAGAGGAAATTGTTAAAATTGTAAAAGAATTTCCAATAGAAAATGTTATCCGTGATATTATTTATCTTAAAGAACAAGGTTTTGTTGAAGAACTTATTGAAATAAAAACTAAAACAATTATAAAGAAAATAAAAGGCGAAGAGAAAGAAGTTGAAGAAAAAGAATATTATTATAGATACCAAGTCAAAGATCTGCCTGATAACTTCGTAGAACATTTTTTTGAACCAGTTTCTATTGTGTTTGATTCTGAAGTCTGCTGTCAATGTGGTTGGTGTTCATCAATTTGCCCCGTCAACGCTATAACAGTTACAGCAGACACTTTGGAGATAGATGATGAAACTTGTATGAAATGCGGTTTATGTTTTTCAGTTTGTCCAAGATCATTTTCAATTGAACAAGCAGGTAAGACTATAAATAAGCTTGATAAAAATTTAAAATTCTCAGAAAAAATAAATGGTTATATCAATACTTATTCTGCGAGTACTACAAAGGATGATATTAAAAAAGTAAGACAAGATGGCGGGATAGTAACCTCCTTGCTTGAATACTTACTTAAAAATAAAATGGTTGATGCAATTGTAGCAGTAAAACATTCGAAGGATTTATGGAAACCTGAACCAGTTATAGTAGAAGATGTAAAAGATTTATACAAGACAAGTGGTACAAAATACGCCAATGCCTCAACTTTAAGTATTTTAGATAAAACAAAAAAGTATGAAAGTATTGCAGTGGTGGGCGTTCCTTGTATGATGAATGCTTTAGAGAAAGGTACAATGTTACCGAGTGGACTACCCTTTTTCAAAAACATTAAGTATCGAATAGGGCTTTTTTGTATGGAATCTTTTCCTTATACTGGTGTTCTTAGCTTAATTAATGAAAAATTTCAAAAAGATTTTAATGAAATTAAAAAAATGGATATAAGTGGAGGTAAATTTATCATATACTTAGAATCAGGTGAAGATTTAAATGTACCTTTAAATGAAGTTAAATCCTATGCACGTCATAATTGCCATTATTGTGAAGACTTAACTGCTGATTATGCAGATATTTCTGTAGGATCAATAGGGTCTCCCAGTGGTTGGTCTACTGTAATCACGCGAAATGAAAAAGGTGAAAAGCTTTACAACGGAGTGATTAAAGCAGGTTTGATCGAATCAAAAAGCTTAGATGAAGTTAAACCTGGACAACCTTTATTAGAGAGGATTGCAGGTAGTAAAAGGAAAAATTGTAAACCAATCGAATTAAAAAAAGAACAAGAAAGGAGTGGCAACCATAACTGTAACTAAAAAGTTAGATAAAATAAAATCATATTCAGATGATAAATATGAATATTTGAAAAAAATATTTGACCCTAATTTAAATAACTTATTAAAAAAATGTTATCAATGTGCACGCTGCTCAGGTGTATGCCAAATCAGTAAAGTCCAGAAATTTACACCTAGTAGAATTATACAAACAATATTAGAAGGTTTTGAAGATGAAGTAATTAAAAGCAAGGTGTTATGGGACTGTTTAATGTGTAATAGTTGCTTGCAAAATTGCCCTAAAGATATCAATTTTGCTGATATTGTTAGGATTGCGAGATATAAAATGCGGATAAAAGACATTCAAAATCCTGATCGTTCTATCGCCCATAAAGGCATTTATCCTTTAATGTCAGAAATGATGTGTCAAGAAAATATAAAAATTGAAAGACCTCTTGATTGGATTCCAAAAGGTTGTAAAACTTCAGACAGAGGAAATATTTTATATTATGTAGGATGTTTACCATTTTTTAATTATGAATTTCAAGATTCAATTTCTATAGCTGAAAGCACACTAAGAATTATTTGTAATTTAGAAAACGAATCTATAGTTGTCCTTAAAGATGAGATATGTTGTGGTCATGATTTATATTGGGGTCAAGCTAAATTCGAAAGTTTTATTGATTTAGCGAAAAAAAATGTTAATATGTTTGAAAAATCAGGTATTACCAAAATCGTTACTGCATGTGCGGAATGCTATAGAACTTTTAAAATTGATTATCCTAAATTATTTGAAGATTTTAAGGAGAAATTTGAAGTCAAACATATAATTGAATATATTTATGAGAAATGGAAAGAAGGAAAAGTTCAATTTAAGAATCCCGTTGAATTTAATGAGACTATTCCTTTTACTTATCACGATCCTTGTAGGCTCAGCAGATTTTTACCTAAAGATAATAAAATAGTTGAAATTGTCAGAGAGATTTTCAAATATTTGAAAGTTATTGGTTACAGTTTTAAAGAAATGGAACATAGTAAAGGGAATTCCTATTGTTGTGGAGTAAATTCATGGATGAATTGTAATGAGCGATCTAAAGCTTTACGATACAAACGTCTTTTAGAAGCTAAAGCTGTTGGTACAAAAATGATTACATCATGCCCAAAATGCCGAATGCATTTAAAATGCATACAAAAGGATTATGAAGATTTTTCTTCTATTGAAATTTTAGATTTTTCAGAATTTATGGTAAATTTAATAGAAATAAAAAAGCAAAATTAATGATTGAGGAGAGCAAATGAAGAAAGTCGGTGCAGTTTTAGTGATTGGTGGTGGAATCGCAGGAATTCAGACTTCTATAGATCTAGCAGATTCAGGTTATAAAGTATATCTTGCAGAATCCACAACCAGTATTGGAGGAGTTATGTCTCAATTAGATAAAACCTTCCCTACTAATGATTGTGCGATATGTATTCTTGCTCCTAAATTAGTACAGACTGGAAGACATGAAAATATTGAAATTTTAATAGGATCTTCAATCGAAAAAATCGAAGGAGCTCCAGGTAATTTTAAAGTTTATTTAACTCAAAAATCACTTCGCTTAGATCAAAACAAATGTACAGGGTGCGGTTTATGTGCTCAGCAATGTCCAATAGAAGCAATAGATTTTTTCAATGAGAAGCTTTCTAATAAGGCTGCAATATCTGTAAAATTTCCTCAAGCAGTTCCTTTAGTTTTTTCAATTAACGATAAAAAATGTATTGGTTGCGGTATTTGCAAAGGAATATGTAAAGCAAAGGCTATAGATTATGAACTCCAAGATAAGTTAGTTAACCTTAATGTGGGAGCTGTGGTTTTAGCAATTGGATTTGACGAATATGATCCAACACCTTTAACGGAATTAGGCTACGGTAAAAATTTAAATGTTATTACAAGTATTGAATTTGAACGTATACTTAGTGCCAGTGGACCACACTCTGGTTTAATAATTCGCCCTTCTGATGGAATTATTCCAAAAAAAATTGCTTTTTTACAATGTATTGGTTCAAGAGACAGAAAACGTAGAATTGATTATTGTTCTTCAGTATGTTGTATGTATACTACAAAAGAAGCAGTAATCGCAAAAGAGCACATGAATATTATAGAACCGACAATCTTTACAATGGATGTTAGAGCATATGGGAAGGATTTTGATAAGTATATTGAACGAGCTAAGGAGGAATATGGAGTTAGATATATAAGGCGTAGGATATCTTCAATTAAAGAGATACCGGATTCTAAAGATTTAAAGGTTAATTATGAAACAAAGAATGGAAAAATTATTGAAGAAATATTTAATCTTGTTGTTCTCTCTGTTGGAATGCGACCTAATCAAAAAGCTAAAGATATAGCACAAAAATTAAATATCGAGTTGAATGAATATGGATTTTGTAAAACTGAAACATTTACACCAGTAGAGACTTCAAGACCAGGGATTTATGTGTGTGGGGCTTTTGCAACACCGAAAGATATTCCAGAAACTGTTATTGAAGCAAGTGCTGCTGCTGGACGTGTAAATGTACTTTTATCAGAAGCAAGAAATATGCTTATTACAAAGAAAGAACTTCCCGAGGAAATAGATGTATCAGATCAACCACCACGAATCGGAGTGTTCATATGTCATTGTGGTATAAATATTGGAGGAGTTGTTGATGTTCCTTCTGTAGTTGAATATGTTAAAACTCTACCAAATGTAGTATACGCTGAACATAATTTGTATACTTGTTCGGCAGACACTCAAACAAATATCAAAGAAAAAATAGAAAAAAACCATCTCAATAGAGTTATTGTTGCCTCTTGTACTCCAAGGACACATGAATCTTTATTTCAAGCAACTATTAGAGAAGTTGGTTTAAATAAATATCTTTTTGAAATGGTTAATATTCGTGATCAATGTTCCTGGGTTCATATGCATGAACCTGAAAAAGCAACTGCAAAATCCAAAGACTTATTACGTATGTCTGTAGCAAAGGCAAGCCAATTAATCCCGTTAAAAGAACAAGAAATTTCTGTAATAGATAAGGGTTTAATCATCGGTGGAGGTGTGGCTGGAATGTCAGCAGCGTTAAATCTGGCATCTCAAGGTTATGAAATTTTCTTAATTGAAAAGGAAGATTCTTTAGGGGGTTTTGCTAAAAATATTTACCAGACTCTTGAAAATGATGATGTTCAGAATTATCTTGAAACCTTAATTGAAAGAGTTAAAAATAATCAGTCAATCCATGTGTTTACAAACGCTGGTATTAATTCAATATCTGGATATATAGGGAATTTTTCTACAGATATAAATTACGGAAATACTAATAAAAATTTAAATCTAGAACATGGTATAATCATTGTAGCTACTGGAGCAAAAGAATATCAACCCACGGAATATAATTTTGGGAAAGATAAAAGAATTATAACTCAGGCTGAATTTGAAAAGAATCTTTTTACCACAGAGAATGTAAAAGAATTGAAATCTATAGTGATGATTCAATGTATTGGTTCGAGAAATGAGGAACATCTTTATTGTAGTCGAATCTGTTGCTCAGAAGCTATTAAAAATGCCTTAAAGGCAAAAGAAATGAATCCTGATATTGAAATAATTATTCTGTACCGTGATATACGAACCTATGGATTTAAAGAAAAATTTTATAATTTAGCTAGAGATAAAGGTGTTATTTTCCTTAGATTTGAAGAATCTAAGCCTCCAGAATTAAAAATAAAAAATAAGCAGTTAAAATTAATATCAAATAATCCAGATTTAGGAAATCTTGAAATAAATCCTGATTTAATTGTACTAAGTACAGGTCTCGAAGCACCAAAAAATGAAAATGAAGAACTAGCAAAAATGTTAAAAGTCCCCCTTAATGAGGATAAATTCTTTTTGGAAGCTCATGTGAAATTGAGACCAATTGATTTTGCTACAGATGGTATATATTTATGTGGAACGGCACATTCACCTAAAGATCTTAGAGAATCAATTGCACAAGCGAATGGCGCTGCTGCTCAAGCGGTTAAAATTTTAAGTGCTGAAAAACTTGTGACTTCTGGTCTTGTAGCAGTTGTAATAGAAGAAAATTGCATTGGGTGTGGAAGTTGTATGGAAGTGTGTCAATTTAATGCCATTGAATTAATAGAAGAAGAAAGAACTTTTGAAGATCTTACAATGATTATGAGAAAATCTCATGTAAACCCTGCACTCTGTAAAGGTTGCGGTACGTGTGGTGCTCAATGCCCTAATTCAACAATAGTTATAAAGCATTTTGGTTTTGAGCAAATACACGCTATGATTTCTGCCCTATTAGTTCAAACTTAATTTAAAAGGTGAAAATTTATGTCTAAATCAAAAAAGAAAATAAGCAAAAAGGAGTTTCACCCTAATATATTGTGTTTTTGTTGCAATTGGTGTAGTTATGCAGGAGCAGATTTAGCGGGAGTTTCCCGATTTCAATATCCCTCCACAATCAGAATTGTGCGAGTAATGTGTTCTGGTAGAGTAGATCCTGCCTTCATTCTAGAAGCATTTAAAGATGGTATCGACGGAGTAATTGTAACAGGATGTCACATAGGTGACTGTCATTATTTGAAAGGAAATGAGTTTGCTAGAGACAGGTTTGAAAATTTTCATAAAATTTTACATATTTTTAACCTTGATAAGAGATTTAGACTTGAATGGGTTAGTGCATCTGAAGGAAAACGATTTGCTGAAGTCATTGCAGAATTCACAAATCAAATTAAAGAACTGGGTCCACTAAGACCGAATTAGAAATAATTTTTACATGAATCAGCTGCTTTTTTTCCTTAAATTGTAAAAATCTCAATATTTATATTTTTTTTATTAAGTAATAATTCTAATTTAATTTATCCACTATAATGTCATTTTTTTTTCCATTCTTTGCATAAATTTAATGATGTTTGATCGATATTGTTATATTTCAATTTAAAATTGCTAGAAATATATCACTAAAAAAGAAATTATTACTAATATCCAATATAATGTAATTTATTGATAATCATAAAAAATTACATTTATCATATTCTTCATCTCAAATGAGAAAAATGTTTCAATCAGTATATAAAATCCAAAAATACTAACAAAAACGAACAAAAAGCCCAAAAAAGCTAATAATAATATAATATTATGACTGATTACGAAAAACTGACTCTAATAAAAGTTTGGGACTGATCACAACCAAAGCAAAAAGTGTCGGATTCTGATCATTTTTCATAAAAATATTTATATAATTACATATCTTTATTTTTTAATCAACTAAGTTTTTGAGTAAATTATTCAATAACAATTTAAAATGGGTTAAATGATGGAAGGATTTGTTTTGGTTATTGGTGGTGGAATTGCTGGGATACAAGCTTCTTTAGATTTAACAGATTTAGGATTTAAAGTATATTTAGTAGAAAAAACACCTTCAATTGGGGGAAGAATGGCGCAGTTAGATAAAACATTCCCCACTAATGATTGTAGTTTATGTATTCTTGCTCCAAAAATGGTTGAGGTGTTTAGAAATCCTAATATTGAATTAATGACTTATCATGAGGTTAAAAAAGTATCTGGTAAGAAAGGAAATTTTATGGTTACAGTTCTTAAGAACCCTCGTTATATTGATGAAAAAAAATGTAAGGGATGTGGTGATTGTGCTGCGAGATGTCCTAAGATTGAATTTCCTAACATATTTGATATGAATTTGGGTAAAAGAAAATCAGTTTACATTCCGTTTCCTCAAGCTGTTCCGCCTGTATACTTAATTGATTCAAATTTATGTTTAAAGCTAACCAAAGGAGTATGTGGGGTTTGTGAAAAAGTTTGTAAGGCAGAAGCGATAAATTTTGAACAAAAACCTAAAGAAATTAATATTAATGTTGGTGCAATTGTAGTTGCTACTGGTTTTGATACTTTAGGAGAAGAATTAACTTCAAGATGGGGTTATAGATTTGATAATGTAGTAAGTGCTCTTGAATATGAACGGATTTTATCCGCATCAGGACCATTTGAAGGTCATATTTTACGACCTAGTGATAGAAAAGAGCCAGAAAAGATCGCATTTATTCAATGTGCAGGATCTAGGGATTTACGTGAAGGAATCCCTTATTGTTCCTCAGTATGTTGTATGTATACTGCGAAAGAAGCAATTATAACAAAAGAACATTCAGAAAACTCAAAGTGTTTTGTATTTCGGCATGACGTAAGAGCATATGGGAAAAATTTTTTTGAATACACTCAGAGAGCTCAAGAGGAATATGGAGTAATATATTTCCAAACTAAAATTAGCAGAATAATTGAAGATCCGGAAACAAATGATTTAGTGATACATTATGAAGATCTAAAAACGGGCGAATTTAAGGATTTTAAGGCAAATTTAGTAGTATTAGCAGCCCCTCTTGTACCTTCAGCTGGAACTATAGAACTAGCAAAGATTTTAGGAATCAAATTAGATGAATATAATTTCTTTAAAGAGAAATCATATTTTGATAAAGCTTTATCTTCAAAGGAAGGTATTTTTTTAGCTGGTTTCTGTCAAGGTCCAATGGATATACCCGAAACAGTAGCTGATTCAAGTGGTGTGGCTTCTCAAGTTGCAAGTTTACTTAGCAACTATAAGTTTACTGAAACAAAAGAAAAAGCTATAAGAATACCAGAAAAGGAGGTAAAGCAATCAGATGAAGCAAGAATAGGCGTTCTCATATGTCATTGTGGAATTAATATTGGTAAATATATAGACATTCCTAAGGTTATTGAACAGATAAAAAAATTGCCAAATGTTGTATTTTGTGAAGATAATTTGTACTCCTGTAGTTCTGATTCACAAGAAAGAATTAAAGAAGTAATATCGGAATATAATTTAAATAGATTTATTGTGGCTTCTTGTACACCGCGTACGCATGAACAATTATTCCAAGAAACCTGTCAAGAAGCAGGTTTAAATAAATATTTATTTGAAATGGTGAACATCAGAGACCAATGCTCATGGGTACATATGACAGAGAAGGAGCTTGCTACGGAAAAAGCAATTGATTTAATCAGAATGGGGATAGCAAAATCAAGATTATTAAAATCGCAAGAAGAAAAAACATTGAAAATCACACAGACTGCGATGATAATTGGAGGAGGTATATCCGGAATGACAGCAGCATTGAATATAGCTAGTCAAGGATTTAAAGTGTATCTAATAGAAAAAGAGCAAAATTTAGGTGGAAATTTAAAATACTTAAATATGCTATTTCCTACTCAAGAGGATGCTTCAATCTTGCTAAATGAAACAATAGAACAAGTAATAAATAATAATAACATTCAAATCTTTTTAAAATCTAATATAAAAGAAATTAAAGGGTATATTGGGAATTATGACGCTTCAATCATCGATTCAGAAAAGGTTAGCCATGAATTGAAAATTGGAACTATAATTGTTGCCACAGGTGGAAAAGAATTAAAGCCTAATGAATTTTTTAATTATACATACACAAATCATAATGTGATTACGCAGCTACAATTAGAACAGAAACTAAAAGATGAAGATCAATCGTGGCTGGACAAACTTAATCATATAACGACACTTCTATGTGTTAACGCTAGACAAGAAAATGGGATTACCTATTGTTCGAACATTTGTTGTGAAACAGCGATAAAAAATATAAATATCCTAAAGGAAATAAAACATGATCTCAAGTTGATAGTTCTTTATAGAGATCTTCAGATGGCAAAAAAAGAATTTGAAAGATATTATCGTGAACGAAGAAAAGACGCCGTTTTCTTGAGATACGACTTAGATCACCCTCCTATCATTACAGAATCAAATGGAGAAAAAGAAAAATTTGAAATTGATGTATTTGATACCAATCTTCAGGAAAATATTAACTTCAACACAGACTTAATAGTACTCTCAACACCAATGGTTCCAGCAGACAATTTGAATGAATTAGCACAAAAACTTAAAGTTCCTCTAGATAAAAATGGATTCTTTTTAGAAGCTCATGTAAAATTACGACCATTAGATTTTGCGACAGATGGAATCTTCCTATGTGGATGTGCTCATTGGCCAAAAAATGTTCAAGATTCCATATCACAAGCAAATGGCGCTGCGGGTAGAGCATGCAGATTTTTAAGTGCTGGGGAGATTACAACATCTGGATTAATAGCAGAGGTAGATCCAGAGATTTGCATAGGATGTGGGACATGTGAGGAAGCTTGTTCATATAATGCAATAGAAATTACAAACTTTGTAAAAGATTTTGAAGAAGTAAGTCTACCGATTAAAAAATCTACAATAAATTCGGGATTATGTAAAGGTTGTGGTACTTGTGCTGTTAATTGTCCAGTTGGGGCAATTTCTATAAAACATTATGATTTTGAGCAAATTAATGCAATGATTAAGACACTTGCTCTATAAATTCATATAAATACAAATCTTTAGTTTTCAATTCATTTATTTCTTATTTGACATTAGAGTTATGAACCCTAATCAGAAAAAATAAATTATTTCCATTTTTTTCCTATTCATTATTGGTTCAAATTATTAAAATTTGATTTAAACAGTAAAAGTGAAGAATATTACTGAAACGACAAAAGTGGATGATTCTGAAGAACTAAAGGAAAATAATGATTCTTATCTCAGTAAAATTTATGAACCAAATATAAGGAAATTGTTATACAGATGCTATCAATGTGTTCGTTGTAGTGGTGTCTGTCAACTTAGTAAAGTTCAGACTTTCGAACCTAGTAAGATAATTCAATTGATTTTAGAGGGATTTGAAGATAAAGTTATTGAGAGTGGTATTTTATGGGATTGCTTAACTTGCAATGCTTGTCTTCAAAATTGTCCAGAGGGTATAAATTTTGCAGATATAGTAAGAATAGTTAAATATAAAATGCGTAAATCCCACAATCAATCCCCAGATGATTATATTGCTCATAAAGGAATATATACTACTATATCAGAAATAATGAGTGAACCTCAAATAAAACCAGAAAGATCTCTAGATTGGGTTCCCAAAGACTGTAAAATTGCTGACGAAGGAGATATTTTGTATTATGTGGGATGTCTACCTTATTTTAATTTCGAATTCAATAATTCAGAAACTATAGCTGAAAGTACTTTGAAAATTCTTTGTCAAATTGAAAAAGAACCGATTGTTGTTCTTAAAGATGAGATATGCTGTGGACATGATCTGTACTGGGGCCAAGGGAAATTTGATGCTTTTATCAATTTAGCAAAAAAAAATGTTAAAAGACTTGAAAAAACAAGAGCTAAAACTATCGTGACTGCCTGTGCTGAATGCTATAGAACGTTGAAAGTCGATTATCCCAATTTATTTGATGATTTCAAACGAAAATTCAATGTTAAACATTTAATTGAATATATTTATGAAAAATGGAAGGAAGGAAAAATTGAATTCAAGAATCCAAATCAGGGAGAACTAAAGATCCCTTTTACATATCATGACCCCTGTAGATTAAGCAGGTTTTTACCTAAAGATAGTAATATAATTGAAAATGTTCGCGAGATTTTTAATCATTTAAAAACATTAGGTTATCAATTTAATGAAATGGTTCATAGTAAGACAGATGCCTTATGTTGTGGAGTTAATTCTTGGATGAATTGCAATGATCGGTCAAAAGCGTTAAGATATAAAAGACTTCTAGAGGCAAAAGATGTAGGAGAAATAATGGTCACCTCATGTCCTAAATGTAAAATGCATTTATCCTGTTTACAAAATGATTACGAAGACATTTCTTCAATTGAAATTGTAGATTTTTCTGAATTTTTAGTAGGATTCATCCTTATCGTAGATTCAAATAACAAAGGGGTGAGTGAAGGATAATGGAAGGGTCAGTGCTCGTTATTGGAGGAGGTATAGCTGGAATTCAAATTTCTCTTGATCTTACAGAATTAGGATTTAAAGTTTATTTGGTAGAAAAGTCGCCTTCAATTGGAGGTAGAATGGCTCAATTGGATAAAACCTTTCCAACTTTAGATTGTTCACTATGTATATTAGCTCCTAAGATGGTAGAGGTATTTCGTAATCCAAATGTAGAATTAATGACCTATCATGAAGTATTGAAAATAGATGGTAAACCAGGAAATTTTACAGCAAAAATCCTAAAAAAACCCCGATATATAGATGAAACAAAATGTAAGGGATGCGGAGAGTGTAGTGCTAAGTGTCCTAAAATTATGGCTCCTAATCCTTTTGAAATGAATATTGGAAAAAGAAAGTCTGTTTATATTCCTTTTCCTCAAGCAGTGCCCCCAATTTATTTAATTGACCCGGAAATGTGCTTGTATTTAACCAAAGGAGTATGTCAAATTTGTAAAAAAGCATGTCCTGCTGAAGCTATTGACTTTGAGCAAAAACCAGAAGAATTTGAAATAAAAATTGGTGCTGTTGTAGTTGCCACTGGCTTTGAAATGCCCGTTGAACAATTATCTTCAAGATGGGGTTACAGATTTGAGAATGTAGTAAGTGCTCTTGAATATGAAAGAATATTATGTGCCTCTGGACCATTTGGTGGTCATGTCAAACGTCTAAGTGATGAAGAAGAACCTGAAGTAATTGCTTTTGTTCAATGTGCTGGTTCCAGAGATCTTCACGAAAATGTACCCTTTTGTTCAAGTGTTTGTTGTACTTATACTGCAAAGCAAGCTATAATTACTCAAGAACACTCTGATAGATCTGAATGCTACGTATTTCGACATGATATAAGGGCATATGGTAAAAATTTCTATGAGTTTACACAAAGAGCTCAGGAAGAATATGGAGTGAAATACTTTCAATCAAAAATAAGTGTTATTGAAGAAGAACCACAAACAAAGGATCTAATTATTCATTATGAGGATTTAAAAACTGGAGAATTCAAAGACTTTCGTGCCAATTTGGTGGTTTTAGCCTCTCCTTTAGTGCCATCCAAAGGGGTTAGAGAGTTAGGAAGTTCTCTTGGAATTGAATTAGATAAATATGATTTTTTTAAAGAAAAATCTTATTTTGATAAACTAAAGTCTTCTAGAGATGGAATATATCTATGTGGATTTTGTCAAGGTCCGATGGATATTCCAGAAACTGTTGCAGATGCTAGCGGAGTAGCTGCTCAAATTGCTGATTTATTAAATTCTGTTAAATTTACACAGATGAAGGAGAAAAAATTTGATGTACCAGAGAAAGAAATTAAGATCACAGATGAGCCAAGAATAGGTGTTATGGTATGCCATTGCGGTATTAATATTGGTAATTATGTTGATGTTCCTAGAGTTGTGGAATATGTCAAAAAATTACCAAATGTTGTAGTATGTGAAGCTAATCTTTATTCTTGTTCTTCTGATTCTCAAATAAGAATTAAGGAATTAATTGATGAATATAATTTAAATCGATTTATTGTAGCATCCTGTACCCCTAGAACTCATGAATCTTTATTTCAAGAAACATGCCAAGAAGGTGGTCTGAATAAATATCTTTTTGAGCTTGTAAATATTCGAGATCAATGCTCCTGGGTTCATATGACTGAAAAAGTGGCGGCAACAGAAAAAGCAATTGATTTAATTAGAATGCATGTAGCCAAATCAAAATTGTTAAAACCCCAGAGAGAAGATAAAATTGATATTACACATACTGCACTAGTCATTGGTGGAGGTATTTCTGGTATTACAGCTGCTCTTAATACAGCAAATCAAGGATTTAAAACAATTCTAGTTGAAAAAGAAAATGAATTAGGAGGAAATTTGAGATATCTAAATGTATTATATCCTGTCCATAAAAACGCTTTAGAGTTACTAAATGAATTAAACGAAAGAGTTGATAAAAATAATAATATTCAGGTTTTTCTAAATGCAGCAGTTAAAGATATCAGAGGGTATGTAGGGAATTATAATGTTATAATAAACGATTCAGACAATAATGCTCATGAGTTAAAGATTGGTACTATTATAGTAGCCACAGGAGGTCAAGAGTTTAAACCAATAGGTCTTTTTGGCTATGATGGAAAAAATAAGAATGTTATAACTCAATTGGAGTTAGAAAAGCAATTGCAGAATAAGGATAATAAATGGTTAGATAATATTAATCGTGTAACGGTCATTTTATGTGTGAATGCAAGACAAAATGAAGGTATAACATATTGTTCTAACATTTGTTGTGCGACTTCACTGAAAAATGTAAGAATACTAAAAGAATTAAAACCTGAGTTAGAAATTATAGTAATCTACAGAGATTTACAAATGGCTAAAAAAGAATTTGAGGAGTATTACCGTGAACGACGGAAAGATGCGATATTTCTCAGGTATGATTTAGATAGTCTTCCAGAAGTAAAAAAAAAGAAAGGGATTGATAAGTTTCAAATCACAGTTTTTGATACTAATTTAAAAGATACCATTGAGTATGAGACTGATTTAGTTATCCTATCGACACCTATGATTCCTGCAGATAACTTAAAAGAATTAGCAATGATGCTAAAAGTTCCTTTAGATAAAAATGGTTTCTTTTTGGAAGCTCATGTTAAACTACGCCCATTAGATTTTGCGACAGATGGAATATTTCTATGTGGTTGTGCACAATGGCCAAAAAATATACAAGATTCAATTGCACAAGCGAATGGTGCATCAGGAAGATCAAGTAGATTCCTTAGTGCTGATAAGATTACTACTTCAGGTTTAGTAGCGGAAGTATCAGAAGATAAATGTATTGGATGTGGTGAGTGCGAAGAAGTATGTCCTTACAAAGCAATAACGCTTGTAGAAATTGATAAAGAATTCGAAGATATTAGCATTAAGGTAAAAAAATCTAATATTAACGCTGCTGTTTGTAAAGGATGTGGTACGTGTGCTGCAACATGTAAAGTCGGAGCTATTATGGTTAAACATTACGATTTTGATCAGATTTCTACGATGATTGATTCATATTTACTAGAAAAGGAGGAAATTAAGAACGGTTTATAGGTGATTGATCATGTCAAAATCAAAGAAAAAATTAGATAAGAAAGAATTTGAACCGAAGATATTAGTTTTTTGTTGTAATTGGTGTAGTTACGCTGGAGCAGATCTAGCAGGAGTTTCACGATTTCAATATCCTCCAAACATCAGGATTATACGAGTAATGTGTTCAGGACGCGTCGATCCTTCATTTGTGTTAAAGGCTCTTAAAAATGGTGCTGATGGTGTTCTCGTCAGTGGGTGTCATATTGGTGATTGTCATTATATAACCGGAAATGAATATACTCAAGAAAGATTCGAGAGATTGCATAATATCTTAATTAAACAATTGGGAATTGATCCAAGAAGAGTAAGGTTAGAATGGGTGAGTGCTTCTGAAGGAAAAAGATTTGCTGAAGTAATTACAGAATTTACTAAGACTATTAAAGAATTAGGTCCATTTAAAGAATGAAAGTCTTATAAATTATAATGTTCTTTTTCAGGATGGATTTGATTTACAAGTGAGAATTCAAAAACTTCATTTATTTTAAGAATTTTTTTAATATATCCTAAATTATAAAGAGAACTTACAAAATCCATTGTAGACTTAACATATTCATCTGATAAAGCAATGCAATACTTAGGAGAGATTTCTAATACTGCTTTTACATATTTCTTATTTAATATTTTAAAATTCATACAAATTTTATTTACAGCCTTAGAGATATTATTCCTTAGTAGGAACGATGCATTTTTGTGATGAACAAGAAATATTTTGACTATTTCTGGAGATTCTTTGATAAATTTTTCATGAAAGAAAATGCCATAACTAGGATTATTTTTTCGTAGATATTCTGGAGATATTATTATATGTGAATCTAAGATTGAAGAAGCAAAAACTGCCAATGCGGGAGTTCCTACACCAGCTTCAATAATTCCTTTTTTCAAATCTATAGCAATAAATTCTGCTTGAGCGTAATTTTTTACATTAATTTCCTCCGTCAAATTAGTATTTTTTAGATAATAATTCAAAATAACATCATGGATAGATCCTTTACTGGTTACCCCAATTGATTTACCTTTAAATTGAGATAAAACGCAATAGATGTCGTCACCTAAAGATTTAATATCTTTATATTTTTTTTTAGCAATCATTATTGTTCCTTCAACATGACCTCCTGCTACACATTTAATAGGAACTCCTTGATCAATTCCTATTATTGCAGGAGGTAATCCCATATATCCAATTTCAATTTTTTTTTCTTTAAACGCCTGAACCATTTCAGGTCCTGTTCCAAATAAAATCCAATCTACATCTCGATTAATTTCTTTTTTAAAAGTCTTACTTCCCATTAAAATAAAATTAGTATGATAAACAGTTGATAAATGTCCTATACTTAATCTATCTTTTTTAGTATTAGTCATGAGTTTTATTTATTTAATAACTGAAAAACCTTCCAATTTTAGTTTTTATAATCAAAATAATTAATTATTTCAATCAATATTATAATAATAAAAGAATTTTCGATTCTGGTTATAAAATTTATGGCTAGGTGTACTTAATGATTAATATTAGAATTAATTTCTTATCTTTATTAGTAGATATAACAAAATTTGACCATCTAGAGTTTTCAATAAATGAAAATTCAACAGTTAAAGATCTTTTAAGTGTCCTTTTTATGAAATTTGGCAAAGAACTTAAAGAGAAGATTTTGATTTCTTCAGATACTTTAAGTAAATATATTATTTTAGGATTAAATGGTAAAGATATTCGTGCTATGAATAATTTGGAGACAATTTTAAATGAAGGAGATGAAATCTCGTTTTTACCAGCTATTGCAGGTGGTTAAAAACCTAAATCTTTTTTAATTTCAATAACCAATTATCAACATTTCCCTTAATTTTTTTAATTTCTAATACTTCTGCCAGATTTTGACGTTTGCAATTCTCTGGAATATTTTTAAGTGCAGCAGGAAAATCTAGAAGAACATCCAAGAATTCTCCTTTTTCAAGTTCTTCAAGAGCTAATTTAGTATATACAAATGTTAAAGGGCAGACCTTTCCTCTAATATCAATTTGGTTCATACTAAAATCTTTCCAGTAATTTATTTAATTTTATTAACAAACATTCTCTAATTTATAGTCATAAGATTCTACTAATTCTTGGGCGTTAATACCACATGCAATACAATTCTCATTTCTAACTATCTTTACAAAATTAAATGCATTGCGTAGAAGGTCTATAAATAAAATCTTATTTGTTATCAAATCTCCAATATTCAAGATAGTTTTAATGGCTTCATTTGCTTCAATGCAACCGAAAATTCCTGGAATTAATCCAATTACTCCAGCTTGACTACACGACATTCCTGTAGGAGCATCCCTAATATCTCCAAAGACACACCTATAACATGCAGTGGTTTGATTTGGTACAACTGTCATTAATTGTCCATGAAATCTCAGAACTCCTGCTATTGTAAATGGAACATTTAGAGAAATACAAGTATCATTAACTAGCAGCTTAGTTGGGAAATTATCAGATCCTTCTATTACAAAATCAGAATTTTTAAGAATATTTTTGGAATTTTCAGCTGTTAATTTTTCACTAACTATTTCAATATGACAATCAGGATTTAAATTATTTAGTTTTTCCACAGCACTTTTGGTTTTTTTTGTTTGGATATCTTTTGTAAAATGTAAAATCTGTCTATGTAGATTAGAAATCTCCACGAAATCATAATCAATTAATTTTAAATGACCTATTCCTGCTGCTACTAAATAGTAAGCTACAGGAGAACCAAGCGCTCCCAATCCAATAAGGGATACCCTTGAATTTAATAATTTTTCTTGTCCTATACCTCCAATTTCTTTAAGGACAATTTGACGAGAATATCTATTTATCTGTTCTTCTGTTAAATTCATTTTTTACAATGCACTAAATACCAATTCAAATATTAAAAGATTTAAATTATAAAAAATAAAGCCTTAAAACAGTGAAAATTTTTACCATTCATTCTACTTTTCGGAAGCTTATAAATAACTGTTTGAGTGAAGTATTTATAATAACTATAGACTTAATAAATACAATAAAAATAAAGAATTTTAAATTATTTTAGCTAATTTTTATGTATTATATAAAAAAATTATATACTTTATTGAGTTGATTCAATTGGAAAAAAATTATCAATTTATCGTAGTTGAGAAGAAAGGAAAAATTTCAATAATTAAGTTTAATCGTCATGAAAAGAAAAATGCTCTTAGCGAAGCTATGAGATCAGAGATAATAGATGCTTTGAATATATTAAAAGATGAAAAAAGAATAAAAGCCGTAATCTTTTATGGTGGAGAAGAAATTTTTTCTGCTGGATTTGATAGAGATGAAGTTCAAGCAGTCGTACAAGGAAAGGGGGATTATCAGCAATTTATTGACGCAAACCACCTTTTTCATCAAACAATTTTCGAGTTCCCTAAGTTATTAATTGCTGCAATTAACGGTTATGCTCTTGCGGGTGCATTTGATCTTACTGTTATTTGCCATCTCAGAGTTGCTTCAAAAGATGCTCTTTTTGGGCATCCTGAAATAAGATTTGGAGCATGTCCTCTACTTTTCCCCTATATGACTCTCGTAGGTCGTGGTAAAGCTCTAGAAATTACATTAAATACAAGTACTAAAGAAACATTTCTCACTGCTGAAGAGGCATATAGGTTAAATATAGTAAATAAGTTAGTTGAGAAAGAAAAAGTTTTAGATGAAGCTATTAATTTAGCTAAAGAAATTACACAATCACCTGAATATGCAGTAGCACAATTACTTCAAGTAAATAATGTCTTCTTTGATCAGGTCAAGACTTTTGATACAGAAATCAAAACTATCCTAAAAAGTATGACAAAACTTTTAGGACTCTAATATCCAATATTTTACAATTTAATTTTTATTTTACAAAAAGTATTTTTTTATTATTGAATAAAAGTTAATCAAAAGAAACATAAATGGGGATGATATTTAATTAAAGCTGCTGTTATTGAAGATATTAAGAAGATAGTATATAAAGAAGATTATCCAAAACCAAATCCGGGTCAAGATGAAGCTTTGGTAAGAGTCCATTATTGTGGCATCTGTGGAAGTGATATTACGAATTTTAAGTATAAAATGTATAACTTTCCATTAATAATGGGTCATGAAATCACTGGAGTAGTAGAAAAAGTTGGAGAAAATATAACTGAGATAAAACCAGGAGATAAAGTCATTTGCGTGAATGTTTCTCTTGATGTTAGTCAAGGGGAACTAAAAGGAATGGGAATGTTTCAAAATGGAGGATTCGCAGAATACGTCATAGTCCCAAAAATCTCTCTTTTTCCAATACCAGAAAAAGTTTCAATTAAAGATGCTGTGATGGTGGAGACTTTTGCTTTAATGATGCGAGCATTTAAACTTTCTAAAATCGAAAAAGGGGAAAATATACTTATCATTGGAGGAGGAAATGTTGGATTAACTGCTCTTAAAGCATTATTAATTGAGAAGGATCCAAATTATGTAGTTGTTATTGAACCAAACGATTTTCTAAGAGAAAAAGCGCTAGAAATGGGAGCTACTGATGCAGTCGGCACAAGTAGAGCGAAAGTAAAGAAAGTTATCAAGAAATTAGGTGCTCCAACATTTATTTTTGATTGTGTTGGGAATGAAGAGACAATTTCTAATGCCGTTAATTTCATAAAGAAAGGAGGTACTATTTTATTAGAAGGAATTCATAAAGGAAGTATAACCTTTCCTTTATTTATGTTAAATTCCAAAGAGGTAACCCTGAAGGGATGCCTTGGTCATGATCAAGATGATATTTTGGCGGCAATAGATTTGTTTGCAAAAGGTAAAGTTGATACCAATGAATTTATTTCTGAAATCATACATTTAGAGGATATGCAGATGACTTTTGAAAGATTTCTCGAGCCAACTGGGCGTAACTTTGTTAAAATGATAGTCGAAGTTTAATTATGAAAGAAAAACCGAACATTATTCTATTTATTACTCATGATCAAGGGCAATTTGCTGGATGTTATAATACACCTAAAACCCCTAATTCTCTTAAAACGCCTAATATTGATAAAATTGCTGAAAAAGGAATACGGTTCACTAATTATTTTTGTACTGCTCCTCAATGTAGTCCCAGTCGAGGAGCAATTCAAACTTCTTTATATCCTCATCAGAATGGTCTAATGGGTCTTGTAGATCATGGATGGACATTACCAGAAAGAAATAAAACTCTACCAATGTATTTAAAAGAACAAGGATATACTACTCATTTAATCGGATATCAACATGAATCCTTTAACGCAAAAACTTTGGGTTATGATTCTATTAGTAAGCGAAAATCTGAAATATTATATACCTGTCAAAAATTAAATAAATCCTATCAAAAATTCTTTGCAGAACATAAAAATGATAAGAAGCCTTTCTATCTATGTATGGGTGTTACTCAAGTGCATCGACCTTTTAGAATATGGGGAGATCCTGTTAATCCAAGTAATGTTTTAATTCCTCCTTATCTTTCAAGTAATAAAATATTACAAGAGGATCTATCTCAATTTTATGGAGCAATAGAAGGTGTTGACAATTGTATAGGAAAGATATTTGAAGCTTTAGATGAATTTTATTTAAAAAAAAATACTTTATTCATCTATACAACTGATCATGGTGAAGCTTATCCTCGAGCAAAATGTACTCTTTATGACCCTGGATTAAAAACACTTTTATTAATTTCATGGCCAAATTCAACTTTATTTCAAAAAGGAAAAGTCTATGATCAAATGATTAGTAATATTGATTTATTACCAACTTTATTAGATTTGATTGGGGCTAAAATACCAAAAAATATCGAAGGAAAAAGCTTTTTACCAATTCTACAAGAAGAAACTAAAAACTTTAGAAAAAAAATTTTTTCTGAAAAATCATTTCATGAATATTATGATCCTATTCGAAGTATACGTACTGAGGAATTTAAGTTTATTATCAATTTTGAAAAGTTTGAATATCTATATCAATTAGGTGCGGATATGCAACGAGATGAATTAGGAAAATATATGTTAGAACTTATCAATGGACCTCGACCTAATGAAGAATTATACGATCTCAAAAAAGATCCTTATGAGAAAAATAATTTAATTGGAGATCCAAACTATAAAGATATTAAGGAAAAATTAAAAGAAGATTTATTTGAATGGATGAGAAAGACAGATGATCCGATCCTTAGAGGGAAAATTAAAGCGCCTAGTCAAAAACCTCCTACACAATATTGAATTTACTATATATTATAATTCTAAATTAATTCTATAGATATAACCAACTAATATTATATTAATGCAAAAATGTCAATTCAAGGAATAGAAGAAGCATTTCAAAGAATTAATGGTAAAGCCAATAAAACTCCTGTAATGACTTCGAGGACATTGAATATACTCTATAAAACTCAAATTTTTTTTAAATGTGAGAATTTTCAAAGAGTTGGAGCTTTTAAATTCAGAGGAGCTTATAATGCTTTAAGTTTACTTAAAGATAAAGCGAAAAGGAATGGTGTAATTACACACTCAAGTGGTAATCATGCTCAAGCAATTGCCTTAGCAGCTTCATTATTAGGAATCCAAGCAACTATAGTAATGCCAAAGGGAGCACCAGTAAATAAAGTCAATGCTACAAAAGGATATGGCGCAAAGGTTGTATTTTGTGATAATACACTTGAAGCAAGAATAAAACTTACTAATGAATTAATTCAAAAACATAAATATACCCTCATTCATCCATATGATAATGATGATATAATTAATGGGCAAGGAACAGCAGCTTATGAATTAATTAACGAAATTAATGGACTAGATATGCTCATTGCTCCACTTGGAGGAGGTGGCCTTTTAAGTGGGACTGCTCTTGCTACAAAAGGTTTATGTCCTGATGCAAAAGTTATTGGTGTAGAACCTTCATTAGCAGATGATGCTTTAAGATCACTTAAAGCAGGGTATATCATACCAAGTACTTACCCAGACACCATTGCAGATGGTTTACGTACGTCTCTTTGTGAAAGAACTTATATTATAATTAGAGAATTTGTAGATGATGTAGTTACAGTATCAGAAAAAGAAATTCTAGATGCTTTGCGATTTTTATGGGAGAGAATGAAAATAATTGTTGAGCCCTCTGGAGCGGTATCCCTAGCAGCTCTAATGGCTAAAAAAATTGTTGTTGAAAATCAAAAAGTAGGTGTTATATTAAGCGGTGGGAATATAGATTTGGATCCCTTCTTTAAACTATTAGCGCAAAAAATTGAATAAATAGTTATAGCTTTTTTTTAACTTCCTCTGTTAGGAATTCTACCATTTTTTCTATATAGATTTTACCATTTTTTTTGCTTGCTTTAGTAGGATCTCCAATTACACCAATTTCTGTCAGGGAAGGCATTCCCTTCTTAAAAAGCATGTCAACCTCTTCTTCTGATAAAACTCCAATGTATCCTGGTTGGAATCTTTCTTTCTTTACAAGTTTTTCAGCGAGTACTAGCATTTGGGATGTTTCTACTTCACCTGCATGAGCTCCTGCTTCTTCTTTTGTAATGTTTAACTCCTCAGCAATTTTATTTTGATAATTTACAATTCTCATTAAATCTGTGTATGCATCTATTTTTATATTAGGGTAGTTATTTTGTATTTCATTAACTGCTTCCTTTATTGGATTAAAATTACCTCCATGTGTAGGAATAAATATGATATTTTCAAACCCATGATTTTGAAGGCTCTTTATATAATCCTGGATTATAGCTTTTAATGTAGAATGTTTTAAAGTAATTGTCCCTGGAAATGCAATATGATGTTCGGAACAACCTACTTTTATTGTTTGAGCTTGCAAGGTATTTCCTAACTTCTTGGCTATTAAATTTATAAATATATCTGCAATTAAACCGTCTGTTTGAGTAGGTAAATGAGGTCCGTGTTGTTCAGTAGATCCTACTCCTATAATAACTGTTTTAAATCCCTTTTTTATTGCTTCTTGAATATCAACCCAATTCATTTCATCCATTCGAATTGTTTTCATATTAAATCACATTTTTTTAGTAAATTATGTATTTTATGATTTGTTTATATTCATTAAAAAAAAATCTCTAAGATTAATTATTTATGGAAATAGAATCATCACTTTCAAAAATCTTTGAAGATATTGATATTTCTTGGATTGATAATACAAAAAATATAAAGAACAGCCTTCAATTTCAAAAAATAATTTCCATCTTTCCCAACTTGGAATCAATTTTTCAAGATGGACTTCATACTAATCGAGAAGAATTCCACAGGACAATAAAACACATATTTAGAGCTTTTAAAATTTATTTTCTCTTAAAAGAAGGGAATTTAATACATAAATCACTATCCCTCGAAACTATAAATCTAATTAGTAAGAGATTAAAAGACCAGGATTTAAAAAAAAGTCTACACCTTATTTTAATATTAATATATCATGATATTGGAAAGTTTTTTGATAGAAAAAATCACCCACATCAAAGTTTTCTCCTAATATTAAATAATGAACTTCTCCAGCCATTTAGGCTTTTAGAAGAGGAAGAATTATTAATAAGTAAAGTTATTCAATATCATTTGATATTTGCAACGATATATACAGGAGAATCCACTTTTTATGGGGTCTATTCTCTATTTAATGATTCAATGTTCGTTAAACTAATCTCTAATAAAGAAAACATTGAAAAATTCTTGGATTTATTAGAAATATTCACTATTATCGATATTTTAGGCTATCCATATACTGAGATTTATGACCATTATTTAAAGTATTACAATGAGATAAGAACAAAATTAAGAAATATTCTTGAATGTTGGCCGGATAAGGAGAAAGCTTTGATGGAAGCAAAAAAGTATTCTATAGATTGGTTAGAATGGAGGATAGCGGGTGCGCTAAGGATTTTTCAGTTTGTAGAGACAAAACCTCATTTAACTAAGGAATTTTACTTTGATAAACTAAAAGAAAGTGTTCAGAATTATACTAATAAAGTAATAGGTTCTATGAACTGGGAATTAATAAGAGATCAATATTTGATCAATACTTATAAAATTCAGATGAAATATAGTCTAGCTTTATTGATGATCTTGGCATTTGGGAGTTTTCAGAGGATGGGATTAAAAATTAATGCCGGAATTTCGTACAAATTAATTTTATTTTGGACTCTTCTCTCTAGGGAAATTAAAAACAGATCCAAAGAATCAGAATATTCACCTTGGAATGTTTTTTTAGAAGGAATGCCTCACTGGTCAAAAATAGATAAAGAATTCATAGAAAGGATTAACGATGAAACGATTGAGAAGTCAATCCATAACTCTAAGCATGAGTTTAACATTGATAAAAAGGAATTTAATCTCTTTTTAGATTTTAGTAAAATCATGGATTGAATCATCTATCCAAACCCTAAGATTATAACTAGAATCCACATTAGTATAAAAGATATAATAATTGTTAAATTCGAGACCATCCCTGCAACTCGTTCATCATAGGCAAATTCTACTGCAAATGGAATTATGGCTAACCCAATGGGTAAAATAAGTGCAATAGCTAATATTCCTCTATATAAAAGATTAAATGGTAAAAAGAAAAATAATAAGAGCCCTATTAATAATCCAAAAGAATATCGAATAATTAATACTAAAGAAACGTTCTTCCATTGTGATTTTTCGAACTTAAAATTAAGGAAAATACCTAATAATAGTAATGTTAAAGCCATATTCGCTCTTGATAAAATATCCAACAAATCTGATACAAAAAGTGGAAATTCCATATTAGCCAAATTCAGGATAATTGCAATAATATAACTCATTAATGGAGCAGATTTTAAGAGTTTAAATCCTATACCTTTCACTAATTCCTTTTTATCTTTAAAATCATTTTTAGGTGAGTATATTAAACCTAGAATATAACATATTACGAATATCACTATTGCATTTCCAATGTCGAACATGGCAATATATTTCAGGCCCTCATCACTCCATATTCCTTCAATTAATGGATATGCGAAATGGCCAACGTTAAATCCGATGACTGCCATTAATATCAATCCTTTTATATCTCTTGGATACTTTTTGAAGACAATTAAGGCTAGAGTAATAATGGGAATGCAATAGACTAGTGAAATTACTGTAATTAATCCCAATGATGGTGTTATTTCAATAGAACTAATTACACTTAAAATTAATGCAGGTAATGTGACATTAAAAACTACTTTAGCTATTGTTTTACCGTTTTCTTCTGAAATTATATTTAATTTTTTGAGAATAAAACCAATAGCTATAATTGTAAGTGATAATAAGAAAATGTAATTTACATTAGTCATAATTTTACTTAAAATATTAAAAAATTTGAATTAAAAGTAGAAAAATCATTTTATGACGTTTTCTTCAAACATCTTCTTGTTTATTTCAACTCCTAACCCTGGTTTCTCAAGTGCATTGATAAAACCTTTCTCAACTTTTATTGGCTCTTCAAGCATTTGGAATTGCTCAGGATAATAAGGAAATTCACAAAATTCACATCTCGAAGCCATTATGAAATGAAGGTTAGCAGCTAAAATATGACCATATCCAAAAATATGAGGAATGCAACGTACACCTTTAACTTCCGCTAAAGCATCAATTTTTTTAATTTCCATATAACTGCCACATCTTGTAACATCTGGTTGAATGATATCATAGCATTGCTTACTCAGTATATCTTCAAACCTAAAAATTCCCATGTCATTTTCTCCTCCTGCAATTGGAATTGGAGAAAGATCCCGCAATCTTGCCAGACCATTAAGATTATCAGAAGGTAAAGGTTCTTCTAACCAAGTTAAATCATATTTATAACAGATTTCAGCAATCTTTAATGCATCAATTACAGAATTATAACCAGAATTAACATCCACCATAATTTCAACTTCAGGAAAAGAATCTCGGACAGTCATTATAAGAGCTTCATCTTTTTTTATACCTTGTCCAATTCTCAACTTAACTGCATCAAATCCTCCTGCTTCTATTGCTGCCTGAACTGCACCTACAGCTGCCTTAGGTCTATAAACTCGAAAAAGTGAAGCATAAGCTCTTACTTTTTCTTTTCTACCTCCCAATATTTTATAAATTGGTTGCTTTATAGCTTTTCCAATAATATCCATTAAAGCTATCATCACTGCACTCGTTGCTTGTGGTATTCCAAACATGATTCTATTGGTAGTATGATAAATTTCATTAAAAATCGCATCTGTCATGAAAGGGTCTTTATTGATTAACAATTTGCTAAGTGCATCATCAATAAATTGCTTTTGAGCTAGATTAGATAAATTCCAATGAGATAATGCCCAACCTTCAATACCTTCATCAGTTATTATTTGAGTATACAATCCTGATGCTTTAAATCTTGGCATACTCCCAATTTTAATGGAGAAATCGAGTTGAACTAAATGAGTTTTGACATCCTTAATTAACATAATATTAGATTTGTAAATTTATCAAGTATTTTAAAATAACCCATTATCTTTTCATCATCAATATTATCAATTTTTTCTAGTTAAATATTTAGAATAAGAACAATTTTTATCTCTTGTATAAGGAATATTTATTTCCTTTAGAATAAATCTTGGTTTGGTTTACGTGTCTGATATTTTTAATACAAAAGTGGAAAAGAATCCCCAAGAAGATTTATGTGTTGTTTACGTAATGTTTTTTGATGAAAAAAAAGGACAAGTTCCTTTATTAATGTATCCTGATGATAGGCTTAGGAATGATAAAAGATATATGAGACCTATTAATTATCATCCCGTCTGGTTCTTAGAAACAGAAGATCTTGATCATATAGACTTAGAATATAAAGGTTATACTTTTTTCGGAAAAAAATTTCAAATAAAATCAGATAGACCAAAACGAAGAGCTGGATTAGAAGAAGATACTCCAGAAACAATAGTTATAATCGTATCTTTACCTAGTGAGATAGATATTTTTGGGGATGAACTTATCAAACAATTAACTGAAGAATTAAGAGATAAGTTTGAGGATCAAATTTCTGAGGTAATAGAAAGTGAAATTGCCTCTGAAACCGTTATAAAAACCCCAAAAGTCCAAGAACGTATATCTAAAGGAACGAAAGTTAAAGTATTTATACGTGAATTAATAGATAAAACTATTAAAAAATATTTCTCAACAGCTATTAAGCAAAGATCCCAATCCCCATCTCTAAGAACTCAAAAAGCAATTTCATATTTTTCATTAAAAGGATTTGAATTTTCTCCTCTTAGTAATTTAAAGGGAGAAACTGATTTTAGTAATGTAGATATTTTTGATACAAAAAAAAAATGTGATGAAGACTTTGTACCAAAAACTATCCTTTCTGTAGTAAACATTAACTTTGTTGAAATTAGTCAGGAAATTGAAGTTATAGTCCAGAACACCACAGATAAGGAATTAAAGGATCTCACTGTAACCATTACTCATGTAAAAGAATTTTTTGAAAAAGAAATAATGAATCAAGATGTAGAAATTTGGTATCCGCATGAAGAACTCTTATTTGTTTCACCAACAGTTCCTCATATTAATGAATATTGTATAACTATTAGAAATAAAGATGGTGAAGGGGAAGAAGAGAAAATTCTTAACCAAAGAATTGATTTAAATTCAATTAATAAAATTTAAAAATAAAATGAAAAAATTATGTCAGATGATCTAATTCAAGAAGAAGATATCATCATTAGGAATTACAGGACTTCTGATTATGAAGCAACCCTAGAAATTCTAAAAGAATTAAACGAAATGTTTGATATTGGTTTTAATGAAGATCAATGGAGAGAATCAAGTGGACTACGTCAATTTAAACCAAATTTAAAAAGAATTACGTTAATTGCTGAGTTAAAATCAACAGGACAAGTTGTGAGCATGGGAATGATCGAAGCAGTGAAAAATACTCTTGGACGGTATATTGGTTACTTAGATAATTGGGCAACCAAGAAGGAATATATCGGAAAAGGCGTAGGTAAACTTCTAGCCGATAAAGCTATCCAAATTTTAGAATCTTGGGGCACTGACTCAATTCGTATTAACCTTGCATATACAACAGACAAAAAACTATTAGGTGTTTTTGCAAAAACAGGTTTCCATCCAATTATTACCGTTTTAGAAAAAAGATTTTAATAGTTCTATACTACTATATAAGAATATTTATTAAGACCTTGTTTGATACTATTAACAATGAAAATAGCATTTAGTTGAATTGTCTTTGGAAAATAAATCCTTTATTTCATTAGATGGAAACAAAGTATTATCTCATGTAAAAATATATGAAAGTGATTTCAATCACAAAATACATTTGATTCCAGTAATTCATATAGGAACAGCAGATTACTTCTTAAATATTGTAGAATATGTAGGAGAAATTCCTTGTATTTTTGAAAATCTAAAACTTGGAAGGAAAAATAGTGAATTTGATAAACCAATAAAGAATATTGATGATTTTATTGAATCTTATTCCAAAATCAGTGAAAAAAAATGGAGAGAATACGATTCTCTTATAAAAAAGTTTATCAGAAAATACATTAGTAAAGATATTAAGAAGTTACATAAAACAATTCGAAATTTAGTCAATGAATTAAATGGAAAATTAAAAACTATATATGAATTGTGCGAAAAAACAAATTTTGATTTATCTAACCTACTGATGATTCAACTTTATTGGTGTGAGATCTTAAAACTAAAACACCAATTTGTTGTAATTGATTATGTAAATGATATCCCAAATCGTCGAAATTGGATCCATACTGATTTGAATTTTGAAAAATTGATGGATCAAGAAAATCTAAAAGAAATTATTAATCAATTTTTTAAAGATCCAACCCAGCAGCAAGTTATTGAAGCTCAAAAGCAAATGAAATTAGTCCTGCTATCAATATTTCAATCGCTTCAATTTATAAAAACAGATGATATTTCCCAAAGAAGGAGAGAATTTGCTCGTATAATTATTGATGAAGTGGCAATACAATATAAAGCATTTGAGAATTTAAGCCCTAAACTTTTATTTAATGTAAGAAATGAGATGATTGCAAATGTTGTATTAGATCTCTTAGAAAATGAGGAGGAAATTATGATTTTTTATGGTGCTACTCATATGATTTTCATAGAAAAAATGCTATTGGATGCTGGATTTAAACCTAAAACAGAAAAATTATTTGAGATTTTTAATACGAGGTGTTGATAAAGCATCACTTTTTAATATTTTTTCTTATATTCAAATTTAGTGGCAAAACCATTTCGATTATATGATCTCTATTCTATTATAAATATAATCTACATTGAGGTTGTTTCCTTGAATAGAACAATTATACTACAAAATATTTTTTGTTATATTTTTTCAAATCGAGCTTGAAAGAATCTAAGATACTTTGGCTCATATACCATTTTTAAACCTCTTATAGAGTCACGCTTTTGATACAAACGAATTACACTATCTGCTGTATATTCCATATGTGTATTTGTATATACTCTTCTTGGAATTGTAAGTCGAACTAATTCTAATTTTGGAAATATATTTTCTCCTGTATCTTTATCCCTCCCCTTTGAGATAGCTCCTCTTTCCATAGATCTAACTGCTGAATCTTCATAAATTGCTGCTGCTAATGTTTGTGCTGGCCATTGTTCTCTTGGAAGATGAGAAAGAAATTTAGCGGCATCAAGAAAAACAGCATGACCACCAATTGGTTTTACTATAGGTACATTTGCATTAATTAGCATATCTCCTAAATAGCGAACTTGATTTACTCGGTATTTTAAGTAATTATAATCCGTAGATTCTATTAAACCACGAGCTACAGCTTCCATATCACGTCCAGCCATTCCTCCATAAGTATGAAGCCCCTCATATACTACAACCATGTTTCGGCAATGTTCATAAATGTCTTCATCATTTGTAGCTAAAAATCCACCAATATTAACAAGGCAATCCTTTTTTGCACTGTATATACATCCATCCGAATAACTCATCATTTCTCTCAGAATTTCTATAATAGGAGTATCTTCATAACCTTTTTCACGTTCTCTTATAAAAAAAGCATTCTCACTTGAACGAGTTGCGTCAAAAATAATCCGTAATTTGTAATCATTACAAAATTCACGTAATTCTCTTAAATTCTGCATAGAGACAGGCTGACCCCCTGCCATGTTAACATTCATTTCTACATTAACAAATGCGATTCTTTCAAGGCCAAACTCATCAATATAGTTTTGGAGTTTTTTTAAATCCATATTTCCTTTAAATGGATGCAAATTTTGTGAATCATGGGCTTCATCTATTATAGAATCTACCATTTCCCCACCAGGAAGTTGTACATGCAATTTTGATGTAGTAAAATACATATTTCTAGGAACGAGTTGTCTTGGTTTAACAAGATAACTGTACATTAAATGTTCAGCACCCCGACCCTGATGAGTAGGGACCATATATTTATAACCTAAAACTTCATGTATTGCTTTTTCTAGGTTGTAGAAGTTACGCGCCCCCGCATATGCCTCATCTCCTAGCATTAATCCCGCCCATTGATTATCTGACATAGCAGATGTTCCAGAGTCAGTTAATAAATCAATATAGACATCTTCCGATTTTAATAGAAATGTATTATAACCTGCTTCTTTGATTGCTTCAGTTCTTCTTTTTTGATCGGGCATTCCAACATGCTCAATCATCTTTATCTTAAAAGGTTCAGGAGGACCATTCATTTTCAAATTCAAGTTATTCAATTATTATACAATAATTGAAAAAATATTGAGACTTTGAAAAACTTTTCGGAGAATCTTACCCATAGTTGTCCCATTAAAAAGGTACGCCCTTCAAAACTTTAGAAACCTAAATATTTAAGATCAGGTAAAACTATTTAACCTCAAAACAGAATTGTCTTAAAAAAATAGAATTAAATATTGATTGTTATTTCCTCATCAAAGCTTGGTAGCAGAATTTCAATTTGAGGGAAATTCTTAGTCATAAATTTTATAAAGGGATCTAAATTTTCTGTCCTGCTAATTGGGGGCATAAAATTATCCCAATGATGAGGAATTACAATTTTAGGATGCAAAACTTCAATCATTTTTGCAGTCTTTTTTACCATATGTCTATTACTATTACCTGCATACGGGACAATGAAAATATCACATGGTTGGAATTTCTGTAGTTCTTCTTCATATTTATGCCATAAACTCCCAAATGAAACAATTTTAATGTTATTAAAGTAGACGCAAAAACCAAAAACATTTCCGGCTGGGAAACCTTTACCATAAGGTAAAAGAGATTTAGCTTGCTTTAGAAATTGCCATGAAAAAACTCTAGATAAAATTGTCTTTAAATCAAAATTGATGTGTTCAGATTTGATAAACTCTACTGTTACTTCTTCAGATATTTTAATTTTATCATAAAAATTACCTACTTTTATTTTATTTTTAGCTCTTTCTGAAAGGGTTTCCGTATGGCTTTCAATGATATTCCCTTCTGCCCAATTAATAATATTTTGTTTTGCTGTCTCTGAGCAATAAACAGGAACATCTAGATTCTCAGCAAACCATCCGGCATCACAAGAATGATCATAGTGACCGTGTGAAACGAAGACAGCCGATATATTATCAATATCTTCTTTCTGGGTTGTTAATTTAGGTTCAGCAAAATCATTCCGAGAAAAGAAGGGATCAAATAATAAGTTAGTGCCATTTAAAGATAAAATATATGAAGCAGTACCCATCCAAGTTATTTTTATTGTCATTGATGCAAGAATATAAGTAATTTTAATTAGTCTTCTCTTCTATTAAATAAAAATATATAAAATAATTTTTTTATTATTGATTTAAATTATTATCTAATTACCCTAAGATAAATTTATTTGATAATGCTAAACCAAACTTTAGAATTAAAAGAATTCCAATTTTTATTTTATTTAATCCCTGTGACTATCGGTATTGAATTAGTTATATTTTTTTATTATCAATATTTTAAAATTAGAGATATTAAATTACAACTGAATAGAGTATTGTTAGCATTCGGGACATTCATTTTATTTATAGTACTGGGGCCATTATGGATTCAAATATCGAGAAATTTTCTCCTTCAAGGGTCTTTCTTATATGAGATAATTTCTCGAATAGGTTGGGCATTTGCTTTTTCATCTACAATAGGATTCTCACTATTTATAATAAAAAAGGATTTTTCACAAATTGTCAACATAAATGTAGTTAAAATCCTTATAATTTTAAATTTTATCCCTCTTATTGTATTACTGTTTACGCCTTCTACAAGAGCTCCAATCTTCCTGATTAGTATTATATTTGTAGTTTTAAATGGTATAAATGTAATAAGATTTCAGATAATATTAATAAGAAAATCATTTGGAAAAATTAGAAAGAAGTTTCTCCTATTTCTAGTGGGAGCATTTGTAAGTTTTCCTGCTTTAGGGTTTGCTATTTTAGTAGGTATTGGAGTTTTACCTCAAATTATAAATGAAATAGTATATTTCACAGGTGTTGCTTTTCTGTTAATTGGATTCCTAATTATTTCTTTTTCAGTTTACGAATTTCCTCCATTCTATGAATTTGAATGGAGAGAAAATTTGCTAAAATTGTTTATTATAAACGAAAAAACTCAAGAATCTATCTATTATTATGATTTTAATGGGGGATTCGAAGATGAAATAAAAAACTTAGAAAATGATTATGATTTATCTCAGACTGATAGGATCAAACTCCACTCAGGTGGAATTCTTGGTATAGAGAATATTATTACTACACTTACTAATACTAAAAATGATAAAATTAATAGAATAGAGCAAAAAGATTCAGTCATTCTGCTAACCTATAGTTCAATAGTACCGTATATAACCTATGCGTTGATGATAAAAAAAGATTTATTAAGTTCAGAGCATCTTCTTGATTCTATTAAACATCAATTTGAAGTATTTTATCGTGAAATTTTGTTAAATCTAGATAATTTAAAAGGAAATCAAGAATTATTATTTGGAAGTTTTGATGTAATATTACGTAGTATATTAACCCAATAAATGATGATGATAATGATATTCGTAGATTATCCACTAATTGGCGAATTTAGATTTATTACAATGATATTTGAATGGATTTTTGCTATAATATGTTTAGAATTTGGGTTATTATTCTTATTTCGTCATAAGAAGGAACAATATAGACTCAAGTATTCTCAAGATTTTGGGTATATTATTTTGTTTTTTGGTCTTTCATTGAAAAGTATTCTTTCAGTTTTAGGTTCCTATTTTTCACGTAACATTCCAACAATACAACTGCTCCATTTTTTCAGTCTAATCCCACTATTTTTCGGTTTTCTTTTATTTATTAGCGTTAAAGAGAAACAACGTAAATATATGGTAAGGAAATATTTTCTTACAATCTGTTTGTCTATTATTTCAATAATCTTTCTATTTTTATTCATTCTAGCTAATCAATTAGTGGTTTTTGATTTAATTATTTTTCTTTCTTTTGTTTTCATATTCTTTCTATTATTTTATCTTGATTTTATAAAAAAATCACAAATTAACATAAGCTTAACAATAAAGATTCTGACAACTTTAGTTCCATTTTCCTTTTTGTTGATAGGATTATTCTTTACATCAAACTATACATTGGATTTATCATTATTTCCCTTCAGATTAATCGGTTCTTTGTTTCAATTAGTTGGAATTGTTTTTTTTACTATTTTTTTTTTAAGATTTCCAATTCTTACAGAATTTGATTGGAAGGATAAAATTGAGGAGGTCTTATTAATCAATAAAGATGGAGCATGCTTATTCTATAGATCATTTATCCAGAAGGCAGATATTTATGATGAAAACCTGATATCTGGCGCTATCTCCTTAATTAATATAATGCTTAAAGAAATAATGAAATCTGAATCTGAAGATGTCTCAGTGATCAAAAAAAAAGATAAGGTAACGTATATCTTCCCCAGTGATCTACTGACAGGAGTGATTTTTTCAAACGAAGAATCCAAAATGGCTGAATTTTATTTGAAACAATTAGTTGTGAAAATTGAGACAGTATATAAAAATATTTTATTAAATTGGGATGGAGATCTAGGGATTTTTGATCCAATTGATAACATTTTTCAAGAAATTTTCTCTGAATAGTATCAAAAACGACGTTCTACAAAAAAGTAAAAAGGAAAACTGGTTTTACTAATTTTCAATTCGTTATCTTATTCAAATTTAAGGAAATATATTTATGTTGATACATTCAAAATCATATATATAATAATTTTAAAATAAGTATTTAAATAAGAAATGGAGAGAGAATAAAAAATTGATTGGAATAAAATCATATGGTGCTTATTTGCCAAAATATCTTTTACCTAGAGAATCTATAGGTAAAGCATGGGATTTCCCAATTGTCCCTGGAACAAAATCAGTGGCTATGACTGATGAGGACAGTCTTACAATGTCAGTAGAAGCCGGTTTAGATTGTTTAATGGGATTTGATCCAAAAACAGTAGATGGATTATTTTTCGCTTCGACAACACAAGTATATACAGAAAAGGATTCTGCATCTTTAATCGCTACTGTTTTAGATATGAGAGAAGATATTATTACTGCGGACTTCACAGACTCTTTAAAGGCAGGAACGACTGCAGTAGCACGAGCAATTGATGCAATTAAAGCAAATAAAGATATCGAAAACATTCTTGTTGTAGCAGCAGATACCAGAGTTCCTGAACCAGCAACAATGTGGGAATATGGGTTTGCAGATGGAGCAGCAGCTTTACTAATAGCAGAAGGAGATAACCTACCATTAATAATAGATGATTATTATTCTGTTTCTGCTAATGTTACCGGACCATGGAGAAGAGCAGAAAAAGACAGATTTATCAGAACTTTCGAAGGAAAGATGGACGCAAAATTCTATTTTGAAAATCTTACGAAAGTAATGGCTGAAGTTTTAAAAAGAAATAATTTAAAACCAGAAGATATCAGTGCTGCAGCATATTATTATAATAATCCTAGATTACATGGTAGAATTTCAAAGATAATGAAATTTGCTGGAGGAGTAGCCCAAAATAGTGTATTCTTTCAACTTGGTGATTTAGGAACCCCAATGCCATTTATTCTTTTAATTGGTGCTTTAAGACGACCGAAACCTGATGCAAAAATAATTATGGCTGGTTTTGGTGATGGAGCAGATGCTATTTTAATGCATGTAAATAATAGAGATGTTTTAAGAGATCTTGGTAAAACTCGAATGGGTTTTCTAGGGCATCAAAAATCTATGGAGACTTTAAAAAATTATAATAAGTTTCTTGATTTTAAGGAATTGCTTGAAAAAGATAGATACACCAGAAAAAGTTCTCCAGTTTTAATATGGCGAGATACAGCATCTGTATATAAGTGGTATGGTGTGAAATGTAAAAATTGTGGAGCCATACAATATCCTGATATGCTTCGTTCTTGTTATATATGCCGTGCAGACGATCAATTCGAAAAAGTAAAGTTAGGGCTAAAAGGTACAATTTTTACTTATACTTTAGATCACTTAGTCGGAGGTACTTATCTTGATATTCCAGTACCTCGGTGTGTAATTGATTTAGATGGTGGTGGAAGGGTTCTATTAAACATGACAGAAATTAATAAACCTGAAGAAAATGTTCAAATTGGAATGAGAGTGGAATTAACTTTTAGGAAAGAACATGAAGGAGCTGATTTTAAAAATTATTATTGGAAATGTCGTCCCGAAAGGGGGAGACCATAAAGGAGGTAATGAAAAATGGCAAGAAAAGGGATAAAAGATAAAGTTGCTATAATTGGTTGTGATATGACAAAATATGGCGAATTATGGGACAAAAATCAATATGATCTCCTGTTTGAGGCGTTTCATGGCGCATTAAAAGATACTGGAATTAAAAAAGATGAAATAGATGCCAGTTGGGTTGGAATCTTCTATTATTTTACAGGGCTTTCTGGAGCTATGGTGGAAGACATTCTTAGATTAGATGGAAAGCCATCAACCAGAGTTGAAAACTATTGTGCTAGTGGGATGGATGCATTTAGGAACGCATCATTTGCTATAGCTTCTGGTGCATATGATGTTGCACTGGCCTGTGGAGTGGAAAAGTTAATGGATGAAGGTGGTAGTGGACTTCCTGGGTTTAAAATCTTTGGACATCCTTTATATCCAACTCCTTCTGCACCTGCAATGTTTTCTATGGCAGCCACTAGAAGTTTTCACGAATATGGATGGACAAAAGAGGATTTAGCTCGTGTTGCAGTAAAAAATCATGATAATGGAGCTGAACACCCTAAAGCACATTTTCGAAGTAGAATTAGTCTTGATCAGGCAATGAAAGCTCCGATGATTGCTGATCCACTCGGCAGATTTGATTGTTGTGCCATGAGTGATGGAGCTGCTGCTCTTATTTTAACAAGACCAGAATTAGCTGAAAGTTATGCTCATGCAGATGATTATATTTTAGTTAAAGCTAATGCTATTTCATGTCAAACCAATTTCCCTTGGTATGTTCCACAAGGAGGTCCTGGAGCTGAATTTACTCATTTTCCTGCAACGGAAAAAGCTGGACAATTTGCTTATAAAGAAGCTGGAATTACTGATCCTCGAAAGGAAATTGATTGTGCAGAAGTGCATGATTGTTTTACTATCACTGAGCTTTTAAACTGTCAAGATTTACAATTTTGCGAAAGAGGAACTGCTGCTGAAGAATTAAAAAATGGAACGTTCAATTGGGATGGTGATATAGCCGTAAATCCATCTGGAGGATTGAAGAGTTTTGGTCATCCAATAGGAAGTACAGGATGTCGAATGCTAACAGAAATAACAAAGCAACTCCAAGGGAGAGCTGAAGGAAGGCAAGTTCCTGATGCAAAAGTTGGATTGTGTCATAATTTAGGTGGAGCCTTTACAGTCTGCTCTGTAACAATACTAGGTCAAAGAGATTAATTATAATAAATCTTTTTTAATTTTTTTTACTTGTATATTTATTAAATTGTATGAATGTGAAATTAGAGGATGATCTAAATCTCAAAAAATGAACAATACCATTGGGTTGATAAATTAACCAACGATCTAATCGAAAATTGGCAAGGTGTAGAAGATTTCAATTGCAATTGTGGAATTTCTGTATCTGGTCAAATACATGCTGGTAATGTGAGAGGAGAAATAGTTCTTACTAATGCAGTTGTAAATGAGCTCAAGAATAAGGGATATAATGCAAAACACACCTTAATTCTTTATACTTCAGATCGATTTAAAGGAAAACCGGGTCAATTGAATCTGTTTTCAGATCCAAAGAAAGCGGAACAATTTATCAATTGGCGATATATTGATATTCCTTCTCCTCATAATAACAATGAAACTTGGGTGGATTTTCATTTGAATAATCTTGCCGTATGGATGCCAAAATTTAGTCATGATATTCAGATCGTCCAAACTCATGAGTTATACTTACAGGAAAGGATGCAAAAAGTTGTAATAGAGTTAATTAATAAAAAAGATGAAATTCGAGATATATTAAATAAATATCGTAAAGAAAATCCTTTTCCTAAAAATTGGATTCCCATTGATCCTCGTTGTGAACAATGTAATCGAATAGCTACCACAAAAGCATTAGCAGTTAATCTGGATACATATAAAGTTAAATATATATGTGATGAATGTAAAAGTGAAGGATGGGCAGATATTAGTAAAGGGAAACTTACTTGGAGACTCGAATGGTTAGCAATTTGGTATGTCCTGAATGTACACTTTGAACCATATGGGAAGGATCATGCGACTCCTGGAGGTTCTCGAGATAGTTGTCTTGAAATTATAGAATCTGTTTTAAATCATAGAGGACCATATGGATTCTGGAATGAATGGGTTGGATATTCTGAAGGTCAGAAAGATTTTGGAGATATGTCCGGTTCAGGTTTCATCGGATTTAGACCAACTGAGTGGCTAAGATATGCTGAACCAGAAGTTCTGAAATATCTTTATCTTAAAACCCCACCAAAAAGAAGAATTATTCTTGGTTTAGATAAAATTCCAAATTATATAGGTGATTATGACAGAGCTGAGCGAATTTATTATGGAATAGAAGAATTTGGAGATTCAACTGAACTTCATACAATTCAAAGGAGTTATGAAATTACTCACTATAATGTTATTCCAAATTATAGAGGTTTCCAAATGGATTATCATCATGCTATCATTCTTTCTCAGTTAGTATCTCCTGATCAAGCAGGAACTAAACAAGCTATTCAAAGATTACAAATAACAGAAATCTTAAAAGAGAAACTAACAAAAGAGATTACTGATCATATTCAAGAACGTTTAAACTTAGCACGGAATTGGGTAAATTCAAAATACGCTCCAGATCATTTGAGAATTGAGTTAAAAGATGAAACCTCATCAGAAATAAAGGATATATACAGTGAAAGAGTCTTTAATATCGTATTTGACCTTGGAAGGAATCTTGAGAAAATAAAATGGACAGAAGAAAAAATCAAAGAAAAAATGATAGAGTTAAGAAGAGAAACTGGTATGTCTCGCAAAGAAATGAATGAATTCTTCCAGGTTCTTTATCAAATTTTTCTAGGAAATACAAAAGGACCTCGATTTGCCCCATTTATAGCGTCTTTAGATAAGAATTGGGTAATAAAAAAACTCCAAGATATTAAAAAACTTTAACTAAATTTACTGTTTAAAAAAAAAAAAGAATTTTTTTAAATTAAAAAAACCTTTAATCAATTCCAAGACGTTTAGTTATCTTTACTAGGATAAAAATAACAAAAGCGACTATAATAAAGGTTATTAATTCACTAATAAAAAGTGTAGCGTTGAATCCTAATGGATATGATGCTGGATTTGCAGCAACTACTGCTGGATCTAAAAAACCAATTAACATGAAGAGATTATTCAGAACTGGTGAGATAAATGCAGTTACTAGGGCAGTGACAAGTCGACCAAGATAAATACCCATAATAAACGCAACTGCAAGCCCCATTACTTTATAGTTTTTGATAAATCTTTTAAATTCGTCAAGTAAATTTTTAGGTGGAGGTGGAGGTGGTGCTGGACTTAGTAGTTCTCTAATTTTTTTTAATTCTTCTAACATAGTAGCTTCTTCGGTCATATTAATAATCACAATAATTTTTTGATTATTTAAATTCTAAGAAAATAGAAATATTGTATGTTATGATTTTTTCATAAATATATAAAGCTTATCTCTATTTTTTGAAAACATATATTTTTCAATCCTTATTTTAAAAAAAACCGGATTATTATACATAATTCAAAAATCACATGAAAGAAAAAATTGTACTATCATTTTATCATTGACTTTTTTTATATATTATTTGTTGCAGACATAATTCTAGCTCCAACATTATTCAGAATTTCCTTCCTAATTCTTAATATCAAATCCCTTAGAGAAGAATCTATTTGTTCGGATTCTAAGATTTCTGATATAAGATCTCGAGACTGTTTTCGAAGACTCCAAGGTATATATGCGTTAATTAATTTACTTATGTCGAGTAAAACCAACAAGCAAACTGTCTCAATATTAGACTTAAAATTAGTAATTCCAAGGTTATTAATTTTCTTTAATAATTGCACTTTAATATTTTGGTCTTTTAAGTAGAACAGCTTTAGTTTCAAAATTGATGTGATTTTACTAATCAAGAATCCTTTGTTCTCCAAATTTTCGAAGTATAAATAAGAATACTTTTTATAATAGGTTGAAAGCTTGTCTATCCATCTAAATAAACTTCTTTTAAATTTTGATTTTTTAATAAATTCGAATATTTGATCTAAATACATATCTCCAGTTTGCTTGTCATCAATACCTTCAATACTATTTCGTTTTAATCTTATATTTCCTTGAAGAAATAAATCCATTAATAATGCTCCAGCAAATCCTAAACTTTCATAACCTCTATGATGATGTTTTCCTCTTTGGTCATCTAGTACCATCAATAAATAACTTTGAGTAATATTAATATTGTCTCAACTCTCTTATCTATGCATATATTAATAAGTTAAGTATTTAAAATTCTTCCTTACTAACATTATACATAATTTAGATTATATTAAGACTTTCAAAGTTAAAAGAATAAGTCCATTATATCATATAATTCTATAAGTTTTTCTACTGTTAGATTAGCTTCTGCTTTTAAATCATCTAAAGATTTACTTAAAAGAGATCGTTGTTCTTTCCAGAATATAGTATATATTAATCCATGATATTTTCCATACACCAAGATGCCACTCTCAATCTCAGAATTTCCATCTATATTAATTATACCAAATGTATTATTATCATCATAATCCGTTAAAAATTCAACTAATGATAAATAAAGTTTTGAACTCATAAAACCCCTATCCGAAACATTCGATACTTTATGCTCAAAACCTCTTCCTCCCCTTCTGGGTACTCTTAGATGATAAAATCTAATATCGTTTTTTAACTCATTAATTCTATTTCGAGCATTCTCGAGTAATTGATCGTTTATTGAAACTTCTTCCTCTGCTTCTGTGTTATCTATTTTTTGAGAGCCTCTATGTTTTCCATTATTATCAATAAATGCAATAAAAGGGGGGCATTCTGAATTTTCTGAATGGTTTTTTATTAATATTGTGAAAAGACCACTTTTTTTTTGATATTCAACATGTTTTCTAAAACTTTCTTTGCAATAAGGACAAATCATATTAACTAATGTTGTGTCATCAAAACTAGCCATTTCTCTTCAAAATGATAATCAATTAAGAATTTTTAAATCTTAGTAAAAGCATAAAACAATGATTTTTATTATAAATTAATTGAAATACCCGTTTAAAAGATTCTACTAACATATAATTAGTGAATTATATAAAAAATATTAATAAAATATTTAATTTTAAATTAATTTCATTTAAATATGAGTAGTTCTGGTTTTAATAAATTTCAAGGAGATGTAAAGACTGATAAAGTTAAATATCTTGCTGATCCTCAACTTAGAAATATTGTGAATGTTGCTATCGCTCTTGGACGTCCATTACTAGTTAAGGGCGAACCAGGAACAGGGAAAACAATGCTTGCACATGCAATTGCTGAAAGTTTAGATAAAAGACTAATCGTATGGAATATTAAAAGTACAACTGAAGCTATTGACGGGTGTTATATGTATGATACTGTGCAGAGATTGAATGATAGCAGGTTTGGATGTGAAGATCGAGATGTTAATAATATTCATGATTATATAACTCTTGGACCTTTAGGAGAAGCGTTTGTTTCTGATGAACAAGTAGTAATTTTGTTGGATGAAATTGATAAAGCAGATATTGAATTTCCTAATGATCTCCTCCAAGAATTAGATGTTATGGAATTTTATATTAAAGAAACTAAAGAATTTGTTAAGGCTATAACCAGACCTATAGTAGTTATTACCTCTAATAATGAAAAGGAACTTCCTGATGCGTTTTTAAGAAGATGTGTATTTCATTGGATTGAATTTCCCTCTAAAGATTTCATGTCTCAGATTTGTAAATTACATTACCCTAACTTAAAAGATAATTTATTGAACCAATGTTTACAGCACTTTTATACTTTAAGAGCCATTACAAAACTACGGAAAATGCCATCAACATCTGAACTACTTGATTGGATAGGGGTTTTGCTTAAAAGTGGAATTACTTTAGATGAGTTGAAACAAGGGGTTCCCTTCTTGGGTGTTCTTATAAAGAAAGAAAAGGATTTTGAGATTGCATTAGATAAAATTAAATTTCCTACATAGATACTAATCAATATTAAAACAAGACTAGAAATTTCGACAATAGAAAAAATTCTTCTGATCTTTATAATTATTCCTAATCCTAAATAATCTTAATTTCATAATTTGATAATTATATAAAGATGAGTCCTGTATATAAAGGGAAGAATATTGATTTTGAATACAAATATCGAACTATTTCTGTAGTTCATTTAGAAGAACTTCAAGAGGATATAGATAAATTACGTCGAGATGGCAAACTTAGTGATAATAAAGTATATAGGAGTTATATTGATAGTAAGAAATTTGAGATACCTGAAGATTTTCCTAGCGCTAAGTCAATAATAATCTTAGGAATTTATAGCAAACCAGCTTTAGTAAATTTTCATTTGGATGGAAAAAAGCATCAAATAATAATACCGCCAAATTATTATGATGATGGAACAACCTATGAAGACTTTGAGAATTTAATCCTTCAAGAGATAATAAAAGAAAAAGGTTATAAAATTCAATTTACAAATAGACTTCATGTAAAATTACTAGCCGTTAGAAGTGGACTCGGTAAATATGGGAAGAACAATATTTGCTATATTGATGAATGGGGTAGTATGATAAATCTCTTTGCCTATTTTACAGATTTTCAGTTTGAGGAAGATTATTGGACTGAATTGACAATGATGGAAGAGTGCCAAAAATGTTCAATATGTGTAAATAAATGTCTAACTGGTGCGATTCCGAAGAAGTCTAGTGATGATTTTGTTATAAATGCAGGTAAGTGTATTTCAGTATATAATGAAATTGAAGGAATTATACCAGATTGGATTCCTTCTGAAGCGCATAATGCATTAATGGGATGTATGAAATGTCAGGAAGACTGTCCTAATAATCAGTATGTCATTAATTTGCATGAAAAATTTGAAGATATTACAGAAAAAGAAACACTAATGATATTAAATGGAACTTTTGATGAGGATTTAGCTATTTCAGTATCAAAAAAACTCAAAATGTTTCTATCATGCAATGCTAAGGATTATTTGCCTGTGATTAAAAGAAATTTGGAATTAATAGTAAATTAAAATAAAAAAAATTTATTAAATCTCTATTAAAACTATATTTTTAATAGAGGAAGATACTTCTGCTGGATCATTTTTTTTAATATAAATATAAAAACATTAATTTATGGATATTGACCAATTTCCTCAAGATAAACTTTAAAGTTTGCTATTAGCCAACAAAGAGTATCATAATCAGGAATATTATCAATAATTTTTTGAGCGACTCTTACTACTTCCTTCTCAGTAAAATCACCATGGCCTTTCTCAAAAATCAGTTGCATCTCTGCAAGAGCCCAACTCATAGCGTCAAATGGAAAATTACTTCTCAAAAGTCGTTTATAATTCTCATTGACCTTCAATTTTAAACTTTCATTTAGCTCAATAATTTTTAAATCAATTCCCTCCTTTTCATATAAAACCCTATTTAAAATAGGATATTTTGCATATATAATGATAAATCACCCCTAATTTTAATTATAAATTGAAATTTATTCTAAAACTTTATTTTTAGATTAGATCATTTCTTAACTTTCCAATATATGTATATTAAATTTTATATAAAAAGGTTTCGAATCTAATTCGGTATATCATAATAAATAGTATATATCATACAAATATCAATGGAAACTCCGAACAAACTTCGATAAGTTTAAATATGATATTATGCATATATATTATTAGGAAACTATAAAAATATTAAAATTATAAAAAAAAAAAAAATTGAATATTATTCATAATTACTTTTAAAAAAGATTAGAAAAACTGAGTTGAGTATTATGGTTATTTGTCCCAAATGTGGTGAAGAATATTCATTAGGTCGAAAAATTTACCATAGCTGTGAAAATTTTTCTATAGAACATGGTATAATTTTTAATGATGATCGAAAGAAACGTCCATGGAATTGTCTTTGCCTAGATGATGTAGATAAGAAAATATTAAATATTTTACAAGTAAACGATAAAATTTCATACCGTGAATTATCAGAACAATTAAAATTAGCAGCAAGTACCATTCATAATAGAGTAACAAAATTAATTGAGAATGAAATAATAAAAAAATTTGGAGCTATAGTTGATCCAGAAAAAATAGGCTATAATACCATGGCAATTATTGGATTATCTGTTGATCCTATAAAAATGGATGAAATTGCAGAAATTATCGCATCTTATGAAGAAACTCAACTTGTTGCAATTTCAACAGGTGATCATGATATAATTGCGCAGATTATTACTAAGGATGAAAAATCACTCTGGAACTTTATAAATATAAAAATAAAGACAATCAACGGAATTAAACCCCAAATTCATGTATCAAACTTTTTAGATATATATAAATCTACACATTCCATTAAAATTGCTTAGAATTAATGGTAATATACTTATTTTCTCTTCTTTTTTCAAAACTAAATAAAGTCTTTCAGGCCCATTTTTCTTGTTTAATCATCATTAAAATGTTTTACAACCCTAAACCAAAAATCCACGATAGAATTAATTTTTCTAGAAAATTCTCTCATTTCTAAGGGTTTAATTACATAGCAATTTGCATGGAGATCATAAGCTTTAATTAGATCTTCCTTTGCATCAGATACAGTTAAAATAACTACGGGAATACGCTTTAATTCATCATGTTTTTTTATCTCTTCCAATACATAAAAACCATTTCTTTTTGGCAAGTTTAAATCTAATATGATCAAGTTAGGTCTAACGGCATTAGAAAATTTTCCATGTTTTTTTAAAAATTCAATTGCTTCGGATCCGTCCCTAACAACATCTAGATTTTTTACAACTTTATTATGTTGAAGTACTTCCTTAGTTAGACGAATATCTGCGGAATTATCTTCAACTAATAGGATATTAGCTTTTATTTTGTTATATTCATTCATAATTTTTTGCTATTATTTTTACTTTTTTTTATTTCAAACGTAAAATAAAAAGTGGATCCTTTTCCAAATTTTGATTCCACCCAAATTTTACCACCATATCGTTGAACAATTTTTTTACATATAGGTAGCCCTATTCCTGTACCTGGATATTCTTCTTTAGTATGAAGGCGGTAAAAAATGTTGAAAAGCTTGCTAAAATATTTTGGTTCAATTCCTATTCCATTATCTTTTACTGAAAAAATCCATTCATTTTCGAGCCTATTTACTCCAATATGTATTCTTGGTGGTTCCTGACTTCGAAATTTTATTGCATTGCTAAGTAAATTTTGGAATAATTGAACAAATTGAGTTTTATCAATCTTTAGAATTGGCATTTTATCATAAGTTATCACTGCTCCACTTTCATCTATTGATTCTTTTAAATTAAATAGTGCATCATTAATAACATCCTCAAGATTGGTTAATTTAGAAGGTTTTGCCTGAGTTGTAATTCTCGAGTATAATAACAGATCTTTTATAAGTGTGTTCATTTTTTTAGCGCCATCTGTAATAAAGTGTATAAATTCTTTACCATCTTCATCTAATTTTTCATGATATTTCTCCTCTAAAAGTTGAGAGAAACTTACTATTGCTCTTAAAGGTTCTTGCAAATCATGAGATGCGACATAAGCAAATTGTTGTAGATCTTCGTTTGAACGCCTTAAATCCTCCGTTATTTGACTAAATTCCAATTCTTTATTTGAAATATTTTCAGACAATATTGATATTACAATTCCAACTACAATTAATGAAATTGCTCTCAAAAAGTTATTTAGAGTTTCAAGATTAATAAATTCATTTAATGGGATCAGATTGAAAATTAACAACAATAATGCTAAAAAAGAGGGAATAATTAATCCTCTTTTTTTCCACCACAAACATGCCAAGATTGAAGGGAAGTAAAAAAAATGCGCAATTAGTATTGAGGTTCTAAGAATTATCTCAAAATAATAAATTAAAAAACATGATATTGCCAATAAAATTATAATAATGAGTATTTTAATTCTTTCATTCTTGATTTTTAACTCCATCTCAAACCATCTATTAAAAATTGTTTACTAAATTTTTATAAGTTAAAAAACTTCAATTACAAACAATACAAATTTTTTTATTTAATAAGAATATTATCCAATATAAAATAAATTTTACCGAACAATATAGATTTTTTAAGTAACAAGAATTTGATTGAAATTTCTCCTTTTCCCTCAAATCTTTTATAAAAAAAATGTTTACCTTTGTTATTTAATGAAATAATTATAAATACTAAAGTGAATATTATTCAGTATATATAACAATAAAATGGAAATATTCTTAATATAGTTTTCAAAAAAATGTTTTTCTGACACATGTTATGGAGAAAAAGAAACTTAATATTT
>JBHLNK010000152.1:0-4398 GCA_048941625.1 Promethearchaeota archaeon
ATATAAAGTCAACAGAATATGCTTTTCGAAAAAATCGGTTTGGGTCTTTATCTTAGATGGATAATCGTTTTTGTTTCCAATTTCCATTAGGATGTTTTTTTCAAGAATGATCAAAATTAATAGAGCAATAATTAGTTTTTTCATATTATCTTCTTTTATTGTTATTTAACTTCTGACTTTTTGAGTTTATTGCTGACAAAAATGTATAAAAGGTAACATATCTTAAGAAAGTTCAAATATATATGAGGTGATTATATGCCTAAGCTTGAAAGAAGTATTGAGATCAATGCTCCATCTAGTAGAGTTCGGGAGGTTTTAACAGATCCAGAACTTATTCCCAAATGGAATATAACTGTAAAAGAAATTTCAAATCTTGAACCAAATAAAGGAACTGTGAAATCAAATGTAGGAGATTTTACGTTCAAAGTAATGGATCAAGTAGAAAATAACAAGATTATAGTGGAGGTAGACCATCCTGAATTTAGTGGGTATGGATATATATTAAATGATAAAGAAGATTTAACAGAATTATCTTACTGGGTCGATTATAAGCAAATAACTAGAGAAAAAATACAAGCACGTTCACTAAATATTCTTTTAAATGAAATAAAAAATTTTACTGAATTTCTTGAAGATGGTGGAGATCCTGAAGAATATACAAGAAAACAGATCCTAGTTAATCCATAATTTATTTTTATTTGTACCTCCCTTTCTTTCCCATTTATTTTTGAAATAATTCAAAAAATCATGGGTTTTAAATAGAAAAGTGTGTAAATGTCATTAGCAACTTTGATCACTATTTACCTCTTTTCAAAAGAGAGAATAATAAGGAGAAAATATTCTATTGATTTCATCTACTTTCTCTCTAATACCACTTCTCCTTAATTCTCTCTAAACAATTACTGATATTTGAAATTGAATAAAAAAAAAGATAATACTCTCTCAATATCCTTTAAGTTTATCCCTTTATAGATAACTTATTTATCCAAAATGTGATTTTCTCCTTAAGGTTGTTTTTTATATCATCAGGAAGAGTTTCTAAACCATTTAATTTACTTATAAATTGACCGATTTCATAGAGGATTCTATGACCTCCTGTAAAAACAAAAATATCTTCTTTGATATTTTCTAGACTTTCAATAATTGGTTGAGGATCATCATTTTTAGCAATAAAGTTTTCCAGTGTGTTAAATTGATCAATTATTGCCTGTTTTTTATTAGTAGCAGAGGTATCCCGTTTAACTTTTTCAGTATTCGGCTCCTTAGAGTGAGAAGAAATATCTGATCTTTGAATCAAAGCTCTAATTAATTCAAGTTCTTCTTCAAGAATTTTTTGATTTTCGATTACATTTGTCAGCTGAGGTGTTAAGGATTTAATATCAAGTGTTGCTTTACTCAGTTCATCAATTTTATTAGTTAGCACATTTACTTGTAAATTTGTTTGGCCCATTTTCGTAATTATATCAAATCCAAATTTTTCGAGAATGGTGGTAAATTTTTCTATCTTGCCATCAGCTTCTTTGATAAGTTTCAGAACGTTCTCATTCTCTAAATCATTATTTTCTCCCATTGATTTTCCCTCTTAAAGTATTTAATTAAAGAGATAGTCTTACAAAAATCAAAAAATCTTTACAAAAATTATTTTGCATTTAAAATTATTATTTAATTAATAATAATATACAGTTCTTATAATATTAGGTTCTTACAAAAAACTTCTTAAGTAAAAAAAATAACATGAATTCAATAGAAATTAATTAAAATTCAGTTTAATAATGATACAATACGTTAATGTCTTGACTAGAGATGGCAAATCATTGTTATTTAGAAATTATGGTGTTTCTGAAGTAGATAGAGATTTATTAGCTGGATTTTTAAGTGCTTTTTCTGGCTTTATGAAAGAAATCAGTCAGAGTGATATAAAAAGTACAGCAACAGAGGATTTTAAGTACTACTATACAATAATTGACACGATTATAATTGTAGTATGTACAGATTTAGAAGATGACGATGCTACTGTTAATTCGAAAATTTTGAGCATTAGAACAAAGTTCATTGAGAAATATGGAAAAATGCTGGAGGATGGAAGTTGGGCAGGAAATCGAAGTCTTTTTAGTGATTTTGAACAAGAACTAGATAATATAATTTTAGGAGCAATAAAAATATCAATTATTGGATTTGGTGGTGTTGGTAAAACCACTTTAACAAAATTAGTTTGCGGGAAAGATGTTAATCTTGAATATGTTCCGACAATTACGGCGGATATCGCTGCTTATGATGGAGAAGAGTTTGAGAGGTCAATAACATTATGGGATTTTGCAGGACAAGCGCAATTTAGGTCTTTATGGAAAAGCCTATTACAAGGATCTGATATTTGTATCTTAGTGACTGATTCTACTTTTGAAAATATTAATGGGTCAAAAGAAATCATACATGATATTTTAAATAAATTTTATCAAGATAAACTAGTGATTGGTATTGCTAATAAACAAGATTTACCAAATAGGTTAACTCCAGAATTTTGCGAAAGAATTTTATCGAGTGAAAAGCGTATTATTAAAACACATGGGATGATTGCTATTGAACCTATGTATCGAGAAAAAATACTAGCAATTTTAAAGGAAGCTATAAAAAGTATCTCTTAAATTTATAATTGAAATAATTAAATGAATTAAATCTATTTTGAGTGGTTTATTTGATTGATTTTAAGATGGAAGAAATAAAATTGGAATCGCTAGATGATGAAATGAAAGTTTTGAAATTACCTGAATTAACAGAAGAAGAGAAATCTATAATTGATCCAATCATAGCACCGACTTCAGGTTTACGAATTCAAATTCTTGATTTTAAAGAAGATGATATTAAAGAACAATACATATTAACTATGAGAAAATTCTTTTTATTCCTTAGGGTGTTTAAAGCTATTAGCCAGCAATTTAAAGAAATGAAAAACAATCAGAATTTAAAAGTTTTAATATTTAGCGATGACCGACCAACTAAAGAAATTTTATTACAATATTGTTCACAAATTTTTACTTATGATGGATATGAAGTATATTATCAAACAGACGAGAAAGGGAAATCAAGACTTTCTTCACCATATGGCGCAGCATCAGTCGCTTTATATAATGAGATTAATTTAACTATTGTATTAACAGCTAGTCATAATGATTTGTCTTGGAATGGTATAAAAGTTTATTTTGATTATCCGATACCTCTTTCTGGAGATTTAGTTAAAAATATATCAAGAAAAGCTTTACAATTGAAAGAAATTCGACTAAAACCTGCAAAACCTATTCTTACAGATGCAGAGAAGAAAAATAATGATTACGTGATTAATCTATTATCAAAAGTCCTCGAAATTAAGAGTATAAAAGGAAAAAATATAGTTATTTGGCCATACTTAGGAAAAGCTAGAGGTATTGTTAATTTATTTAAACATTATGGTGCTAATGTTATACTCGTGGAAGAAGAATTAAATCCTCCGAATCCTTTAAAAAATTTGCAAGAAGAAAAATTGCAAAGAATTATGACTCAAGCTAATTCAAATATTGCCATTCTACTTGATGCTGATAGAGACAGAATTGTGTTGTATATTAAACAAAATGGAGAATATTTTACATACATTCCAAATGAAATCTATTCAGCTATGCATAATATACTAGCAAGGGATTATGGGAAAAAGATCATAAATGTGAGAACAATTCCTAGCGATTTACGAGGAGATTACACAAGTTTTATAAATATTTTAACTGGTGTAGGGTATAAACATTTAGGTGTGATTATGTATTTTCTTCTTGGAATTGAAGTCGATCAATCTAAAATTGATACGGCTATTCTATATTTTGAAGATGAGAACAAAAATTTGATAAAAATAAACAATGCAGCACCTTTAAAACAACAAATAATTAAATTAATGGAAAATCAAAATATTGAGAAAGAATCATTTTTAATGGTGTACTGGGAAGAAAGTGGAGGGCATACACTTAATATATTAGATATTTCAAAAAATAGTGAAACAGGAAAATATAATTTCTCGACTAATTTTACTATTATAGCAGATAAATACCCTGTTCCTGCTTTAGTATTGATAACAGCGCTTGTTTGTACAGGTTATGTCATTTCTGAATCCATTGATTGGTCTATTAAAGGTATTAACCGTACGATTCCTGCTGTAGATGAAGAAAAAGTAAAAATTATGAAAAATTTTGAAATTAATGATGGAAAAAAGATTCAAATTGATAAGAAAGAGTATAAAATCCATGCATTATCAGACAACAATAATATGATAGATATTTACCAATTAAAAAGTCATGATTCTACTCTTTATTTCAGACCAAGTGGAACAGGACCAGATGTTAGATTTTATATTTTTGGTAAGACAGAAACACATCTAGATGA
>JBHLNK010000005.1:0-69035 GCA_048941625.1 Promethearchaeota archaeon
TCAGTACGAGAGGAACATTTTGCCGGCGCCTCTAGTGTATCGGTTATCTGACAAGGTACTGCCGAGCAGCCACGCGCCAAGGGATAAGTGCTGAAAGCATCTAAGCACGAAGCCCGACCCGAAAAGAGTCAGCCAATCTCGTATCGTAAGAGTTAAGCGACGAGGTATGTATTGTGGTTGGCGCGAGTTGGTAAAGTTCACCTGTGAGAACTGGAAGCCAACTCGAGAAAGCGTCATAATCAGAATGGATATTTGGTTGGATTAACGAGATCAGGGCGCGGTGACGCGAACTGAGGATGCGAGACGAGTGCACCCGTAAAAGACGGGGTTAGTGAGGTGGGGGTGTACGCAGGAAGCTTTCGGGCGACCTGTTCAGCCTGCCACTCTCAATAGCACGAGTGTGTGGTGTTGAAAGAGGAACCACAAGGTTCAGGCTTAGAGCTTTGGGGTTTGCGGAAGTTTGGAGGGAATTTGAGATGGGAAGTGGAGTATGTTCATGAGCAAGTTTTTTCTTTTTCTTTATTATTACATCTCAATATTTTGAAGAGTCCAAGAAGAGTTTCAGATGAAAAACTAAAAAAGGGAATAATTACCTTTATTTATTAAAATCCACTTGAAGCATATATTTTATCAAATTACTGTGAGTTTAGGGTGAAAAAAATTCAAACTTCAAGACTTTTGTTTAAAATTGTATTTATTGGTTTTGAGGGTGTTGGGCGCCGTACATTATTAAGGGGTTTTACTTCTTATGGTTTCAATAATGGAGAGAGTCGATATGAGACTGTTGGGGCCGAATTTTATTCAAAGAGATATAAAATTGAGAAATATGAAGTTGAATTATTTATATGGAATTTGAATTCTGCTGAAGATTGTAATTTCTTAAGACCTTCTTTTTATAGGGAAACATCTTTAGCGGTCTTGGCATTTAGTATTATTAATAAAAATAGCTTTATTTTTCTAAATGAGTTTCTTTCAGAGATAAGGATGTTTACAGGGAATATCCCTATCTATCTGGTTGGGAATATGCGGGATTTGAAGGAGTTTCGTAAAGTCTCGAGAGAAACTGCCAAGAAGTTTGTAAAAAATAACAATCTAATAGATTATATCGAGATTTCTGCTAAAAATGGACTAAATTGTGAAGAAATATTTGAGAATATCGCCAGATTATTATATGAATCCCATAAAAATTCATAGTCATAATATTTACTAAAAGTTTGGAGCGGTTCGAGATGAGAGGGCTGTGGAGTATGTTCATGAGCAATTTTTATATATCTCTTTTCTTTTGTTATTTTAGTGTTATGATCATGTCAGAGAAGAGGATTGTTCGTCATGGGATATTTTTATCGTGGTTGCAGGTGTTTGGATTGCTTTTAATTTTCGGGGGGATATTGAGCATATGGGCTACGTGGAACGCGACTTTGCTGATTGGAGCGGCATTTATGGGGTGGTACTACACACTATTGTATTATGGTGGGTATCTTCTGATTGCGGTTGGGGTGTTTGTGGTGATTATTGGAGAGTTTCGGAAGAACTTATGAGAGTTTGAGACGAGAAGGAAAGTAAAGTGGAGTAAGTTCTTGAGCAAAAATTTGTCTTTAAGTTAAAAAAACTTCTACTGATTGAAACTTTTAAATTATTGTTAAGAGTATAAAAAAAAAGAAATTAAATGTAAAGTTATTAACCATTCATCTCTACATAAAAAAAATACATAATAAAAATAGCTCCAATAGCACCTACTACAAATGCCCAGGATCCTTGAGTAAATAAAAATATCCAGTAATTAGCGTTGCCTCCCGTCATTGCTCCCCAAAATGCTAAATTGATAATTAACGCTAATAGAAAACTGAGTACTGCCCAGACAGTAAGATAAATTAGTCCCACAGTAATATTTACTGTTGCACTATAGCTCTTATACGATTTTGATATACGACGCATCTGTTTCTTCAACCGTTTAAGTTCCTGTTTTGGGAACCATTTTTTTGGACCAAAGTGGATTTTATTGTAAGTAGCTTTGGTGTAAATGGTGAATTTTTCTATTGGATTTTTTGCTATGTTAATGTGCTTTAACGAAATAGGTAAATCTGCTGCATGGAAATCCTTTAATTGGTTATTATCAATTATAAGCTTTTTCAATTTTTTAAAATTTTTGACATTTTCAATTTTTTGGATCTTATTATTACTCAGCTTTAATATTCTTAAATTCGGGAGATACTCAATTCCCTTCATGCTTACAATTTGATTGTGAGAAAGATCCAGTTTTCTTAGGTGCCAGATTTTATCAAGCCCTTGAATATCAGCGATATTATTTATGAATTTATTACGTAATTTCAAAGATTTAGAGCGCACGCGGTACTGTACTCCTTCAAAAGTTACATATTTTGCTTGGGAAATATCTTCATATTGTACCGTTGATGCATAATTAGTACCCAAAGGCTCAAGTTGTTGCGTATTTGATGAACTACTTGACGTCGGTATATTCAAGATATTTCTAAGTGTCTGGTATTGATCCTCATTATATGATAAGTCGTTTCTATTATTTTCGACTTGTTGTGGAATTATATTGCTAGGAACCAACTCTGGCTTAATATCTGGTGATTCAGTACGCTTAAAGTATATAGATAATATTCCAATCACGATTACGGAGATTGTAATAAGTAATATCATTGCTGCAATATTACTATACCCTCCAAAGATAATCATTGATAATATAATTAGCCCTTCTATATACCATACTTTCTTTGACCATGGCTCGTCCTTTATGACCATTTTCACTTCCTCTTTTTTATAGTTAATATTAAATTGGTTAAACCTACATCAAAATCAGGTGATTAAAAATTGATTCCAAGAGCTTATTAAATCTTCTGAGCTGATATTAAACTTCTTCTGTATTTTTTTCAAATCAAGGTGATTTAAAATTCCATCTTTCCATTGATCATTGACCATTTTAACAATTTCTCTAATTGTATCCTTATTTTTGCCATAAATATCCATTTTATATACATGATTCTTTGGAATATCAAGCGCACCAGCAATTCTGTCATCTACTTCAATATATACACCTGTTTGTGGTGAAATTAAGTAAAACATAACATTCCTGCCACCTCCAGCATCACTTTCTTGAGTTGAGGGATCACTACTATTTAACCATTTTATTATCTTAATTAGAAAATTGGGCACATTATGTCTAAAAGTATGCTTTTTTGTTTCTGTTTTCAAAATAGCTGCTCCTTTACGTTGACCAAAAAAAGTATATTTCTGTAAGCTTTTAAGACCTAGGGTCTCTGCTTTTTTTTGGATTTCTTTCGATTTTTTTTTTCCCATGTTCTTTTCCTCTTTTTTTAGATTGTAATTAAATTGCATTTAAATCAAAAAAACGTAAAATAATTGTTAATTAAATCTTGAGATACCGTTTCCTTTATAATTGAGCTTCCGATAGTTCCGTGATAGTTCCAATTATTTATGGATGTGAAGAAAAAATTATTTTAGCTCAAATTTGATTTAATCCAATAGAATATGGAAGAAACTCAAATTTTTGACTGAACTCACGGAACCCTGCAATAACTGCATAACGATTAAAATATGCACTCTCCATAAAAGTTACGCAATGAAAATTAGATTTTCTCTATTTCAAATTAGAATCGTAACAAAAAAATGAATAAAATTTTTAATTTTATAACAAATAGTAATTAATATGGCGAAATGTCCATATTGCAATTACGAGCTTCATTTAAAGGATTTCTTCCATATTGAAACAAAAGAGAGTAAAAAAGGAAAAATAAAAAAAAAAATTGGAGATTTTAAAGGAGAAGAACTTCAAAAAAAAATTTTAATGGGAGTAACTGGGGTGTCGAGAATGTGGGTTTGCCCATCCTGCGATAAAATCTTAAATATCACAGAATTTGGTTATAAGTGGACTGACTGAAAATATCAACTATATGCCAATTGATCGAAATTACGTTAAATGATTTTGAATCAGGAAAATATAACATATCTAATTATTTTTAGTAAGATTTACAAACCTTCCATGATTTCTTGAGAATTTGAGATTATTCTTATTGATCAGTAAATTACAAATACAACTATTGAGAAATTATATCTCAAAAAGTTTTTCAATCTTTATAGAGAAGACTGGTGGAATGAGTAAATTTAACAGATCGCAAACGAATTAGTGATCTGTTTGGAGTGGTTTGAGAAGAGAGCAAATATGGCTGGGAGTATATTCTTAGGCTAGATTTTTATTTATTCTTTTTCTTATTTATATTTAAGAACGACAAAAATATTAATGATTTAGAAAATGCAGTTAACATACAAGATTTGTATTTTTGGGGATAAAGGTGTTGGAAAGACATCATTGGTAACTCATTATATGACAAATAAATTTCATGAAAAAATACTAGCGACTTTAGGGGCATCAGTGCATGTTAAAGACTTAGAGTTAGAGAATGGAAATATAACACTCCAAATATGGGATTTTGGTGGTCAAAAGAGGTTTAAATTTCTGATATCCTCTTATGCTCGAGGTTCAGCGGGGGGAATTTTTATGTTTGATCTTACTAATTATGAAAGTTTAATTGCGTTAAAGGAGTGGCTTCCAGAATTTGGGAAGTCAGTTAGATATGTACCTCTAATAATAGTTGGTGGTAAACTAGACCTCGAAGAACAAAGAGTTTGTAAACAAGAAGATATCTTAGATATAATGAAATCGTACAAATTCTATAAATATGTTGAATGTTCATCAAAAACCGGAGAGAATGTAGAATTAGTGTTTAGGGTTTTATTAGAAAAGATTCTTGAAGATAAAGGGTATAATTACTTAAAATTAAAGTGATTTTTCTTTTTTCCAACAAGGAGAAACAGGAAAAATTCCTTTAGGATATTTGCTAATAATGAATATGAATTAAAATGAGAGAAACAGACGTGAAACAAAGAAATAGTAAGATAAAAATTACCGGAACACAATTCTTAGGGATTTTATTGGTGCTAGCTGGAGTAATAAGTTTGTTATATGGTGTTTTCTTTCGGTTTTATATGTTCGATGCGCCATTCTTCTTTCCATTAATAATGACTGGCTTATTTTTAATTGGTCTTGGGATATTTTTACTAGCAGTCATAGAATTTTGGAAAAATTGGTAAGGAGTGAACAGATACAAAATAATAATTTATAGGGATATATTTATAATGTACAAAGAAATCAAGGATTAGAATATTGATATATGACGATGAAACAGGAACTTATAACATCATCCTCTATGGGAGAGGAAATGTAGGAGTAAAGACATTCATAAAACAAGAGCTTCGACGTTCACAGGATAATGGACTAAAAAACACAATTGGCGTAGGTCTTTATTATAAGGTTGTTGACACAAACTTAGGTAAGGTAAAATTATCTTTTTGGCATTTCACCTCTAATCCAACTTTTAAATATCTATGGGATCAATATCTTCCGAATTCTCATGGAGTGATGTTTATGTATGATATTTCTAATTCTTACTCTTTTTATAGTTTGCATATAAATATTATGAAAGTAAGAGAAAGACTACATGGTGATCATCCAATTTTATTAATAGGCAATAAATTAGATTCAGAGGTAAAGAGAGATGTATCAAGGGAAGAGGTGGATCAACAGAAGAAGCATTATAATATATCATTTTCTATGGAAATTTCTTCAAAGACAGGAGAAAATATTGAAGAATTGTTTTTAAGGGTATCTGAAATGATGCAGATTCATTGGAAAAAATTGAATTAAATCAATATCTTAGTAATAGGTAGTTAGTGAGAGTATAGAATATGTTGTAAATGTAAATTTAATCTCTACCAGATTGCAACTAATACCATGAAAAAATCTACCGATTATATTCTAGATCTTGTTTACTTTTCTAATCAAAAGGAATGACACCACTGAGAAAATGCCAAGTACAACGAAAATGAAATATCCTGGAATCGCTTCTGGTTCAGGGTTTAACTGATAAGAATAATCAATATAACCATCTGGGCCAGCTAAATTTTCAAACCATAATAAGCAATTACTCCCAACTACTCCTGATGGAACTGTCCAATCTCCCCCATCTTGAACAATACCTTCTGAAAGGTCATAATTTCCACTAAAATCCTCCATCCAAAATTTAACATAAAATTGGTAATCATGATCTCGGAATGACCATCTTAAAACGTCACCCTCATTAAGTTGAGGAAGAGCTATACCAAAACTTCCATAACTTGGTATATATTCTGTACCACTTAATGATTTTACTATAGGAATTAACATTGATAGGGAGATACTAAATATTACAATGCATCCTAACATAAATCCAAATTTTTTTTCATAATACTGTTCAACTCCCCTTATTTTTATAAGTTAAGCTATCTATTGCGAATTAAAATTACTATGACAACCACGATAGCGAGCGAGAGAAGTTAACCAATTATAATAATAAAAACTGGCCCAAAGTATTCCATAAATAATTCACTGGAAGTTTATAATTGATCTTCACATAAAGGCCAATATGGATCAAAAATACTACATTCTTTGTATGGTGAAATATTCATAATATTAAATACCCCTAGTAAAATTAAGAAGACGCCAAAAGCTAAAAATCCAAAACCTTTCAAAATATCTGAATCCATGAGTAGAACATAATTCCTTTTTTATCTATATAGTAATTGTTTCAATATATTATTTTAAAACTATATTGAACTTTTACTGCTAAAAATAGATTTTTACCAGTAAATAAGAATGTAATACTCTTTCCTTATCATTAATCTAGAATAGAAAATTCACTTCTTTTTCTTTCTCTAATTTGCGTTTTACAGGAAGAGTAAATTCAGAGATATCTTTCAATGTAAATTATGGGAATTATATCCATTCAACGAGAGATGAACATCCTAATCCTTCTTTGTCTTGAATTCTGCCATGAACCATGAAAGTATCTCCTTCATAACCACATTCGGGACACTTATTTTTTGATACTAATTCTACGAGATCATCGACTAAAATCGCATGATTTACAGAGGCAGCTACTCCAAATGGTGTAAGAACTTCTAAAAAACCTTTATCACCCACATTTCTTAGAGGATCTAATGTATTCAAATCTCTAATTATAATTCTAGCTTGAGGTGGACAGTGAAATATGAAATTATTATACTTATCTGACCAATGACTGCCAAACACAATTGGAGTTTCCGTAAACCCATAAATATCACGAACATTCTCAACTTTAGTTCCAAAATTTTCAATACAATCTGAAACAAATTGTGTTTTTTCTATGGGAGGATACTTTAGTTGAGATTTATGTCCACTCCATCCACCGCCACCCGTTGTTATATAACAATTGGGTAAATCAAATTTGATTTTTGCCTCTTTTAAATGTTTATTCATGAATGTGTTTAATAATTGGAGACTTCCTCCAATAGAAATATTTTTTTGTTTGTCAACTGGTTTGCTTGAATTCTTGTTGATTGTTTTTATTACATGTTTTGCATTAATTCCAAAAGCACCCACTAGACTCCTTCTCTTGATTATTTCTTTAAACGCCTTTAGGATAAAAAATTTAATCAAATACTTTGGTTTTGTTATTCTAGTAGTAATATCGTTCAAAGTACTAGTATATAATTTCAAAGGCCTTAAATCAGAATATCTCATCGCAATCCGATCCAAAAACTTAACAGGTGGAGCAAAATTCATTGAAATAGTCCCGTATTGGTTGTGCTCCTCCATCGGTATTGGGATGAATTCATATATACATTTGATAGTCATGCTTGATAAAAACTCTAGATCATCCAAAGATCTTCCCACTAAGGATGGATCTCCAGTTGTACAAGAAGAAACATTCCAAGTCTTGAACTCAGGGGATTCTAAGGGAATTTTCAATAATTTTTTAAACATCCCAGCTGATTGTTTGAAGATAGCTGAACTAATAAATGGTATTAACGTTAAATCGTCCATTTGATTTACGTCATCCATATTAAAATTCTCTTTAAAAGCAAATTCTTTATAAAAAGAATTAGATTCAATGGATTCCCTCGTGATGCCTTTCATTAGATTTATGAATTGTTTATCTTCATAATCTGAATTGATAATGGTCCTTATCTTCTCATTCTGCACAACATTATTTGATATAGTTATTATAATACACCGTTTTAATAAGATGATTTTATTGATCTATTATAATAATAAGATTTGGGATTATTTAAAAATGTAAATTATCTTGAAAAACGGTATTTTCTGAAATATAAATTCAGATTATGAATTCAATGAAAAATCTAATTAAAAATATCAAAATCTAGTAAATATCCGTAGAACTACAATTTTGTAAATAAAAATTAAAAAAAAAAGTTATTATCTAATCTCTGAACCGCATAAAGCACAAAACTTTCCTAGTTCAGATACTTTAGCTCCACAATTTGGGCAAAAGTTAATTTTTGACTCAAAAATATCTATTGATTGAGGTTGAATTATATCTGCTTGTATTTCTGAAGATTCTGGAGTATCACTTATTGATAAGGTGTTTAAAATTGCTAAATTAAAATACCCTTTTACTTGATAGATAAATCCAATGATTGCAGGCACGATGAAGAACCATAATGAACTTAAGAGTGTTCCTTTTTTTAGTTTATCACATCCTTCAATTGCCTCTTCAGATATTTTAACTGGAAACATCTTATAATTATTTTCAAAAAACACTTTTAGATTTTTCCAGGCTTTCATTTCAGCTGCCACGCCTACATATATAAATACAATACCTGAGATCATAAGAAATATAGGTATAGAAAGTGCTATATAGATAGGTAATGAGGTAGGGAAAAAGAAAAACATAGCAAGATTAGCACCGCCACTAATAAAAACGACCATACCACATATTCTTGATATAAAACCCCTAATATATTTTGACCGAAATCCGTTTAGCCATGAATTATTTAAAGTATAATTTGCCCTTTTTAAACTTCCCATGGCAAGAAATACAAAAATCAATGCAATAAACCCAGCAAAACCAGTGGCAATACTTACAATAGTTAATATTGCTACAATTTGAATATATTTCCCAAAATCATGGAATTCTTTTTGAACGCTTATATTTGACATTTTTATTTTCCAATTATATATTAAAGTTTGTTATTATGTTATCTAAAAGAGATATGATTAAACAACGGGAGTCCATTATTTGCATTTTTTATATTAAGAAAGAATGAAATTCCTGAATATTGAAATGATGCGAAAGAAAAAGTTAAATAATTGATAAATTAAAAAAATGAAAAATTTTATAGTTTTTTCATTTCTGTTTCCCCGAGTCGAGCTTGAGAACCCCTTGCAAGAAAAGCTGAGCATGAGACATAAGGAAAATATTTAGAACGTAAGTTATATCGATTAATAAATAAATATCTAATTTTATCATCCCATATCTAGCGTTTCCTATTAAAAGATCTGAAAAAACAAATAAACTTGATGCAATAACAATAAAATAACGAAATAACTTTGATCTTTGATTATATCCAAGCCCAAACCAAGAAATACATGCCATTGATCCAATAGTAATAACATAAGGGACTACGATTAATGATTCAGTGCCATTCCAAACTAAAATAAAGAATACTACGGGGATAAACATAATCCAAAATATTATAGATATTAAGAAGACTTTACGAAGTTTTGGATGGCTTAATTGAACAGAAGGGTTAATGAAAACTATTCCAGAAAAAGCAATTATCAATGAAATTTGCATTAGAAGATATATGATCATTCCAATGATAAAATTATAAGCAATAACAATAGTGGCAACAAGTCCAACGATCATTGCAATCAGAATCCAATTTAAAAAACGGTTGGGGTTAAGTTGACGATTTTCTACAGTATTTGTCTTCTGAATGACCTCTTTAAAATTTTCGGGATCTATAGAATAAAACCTTATAATAAATGTGGAAATTGTTATTAAAATACTAGCAAGCCAAGCGATAATCAAAATTTTCGATCCTTGAATCTGATAAATTATTTCTGAAATTAAAATCATTATAAAACCTGATATTCCTAGGACTATGGGCAAAATTATTCTTGTTGATTTTATAATTCTCATTCATTTATCTCCTAAATATAATATTATAAGAATATATTCATAAGTTAATTTAAAAATTCTCAGAAAAGTAAATAATAAAAAAAAGGAAAAAAAACTCAGAATGAAATTTTTTTTATGAAGAGCCTGAGCCTTGTGAAGACATCAAATCAAATAATGCTACAGTTGTGATCACAGAATCGCATTTTGAACAAGAGTGAAATACAAGAGGTAGGGCTCCAATCAGTTCTAAATATCGGTCAACAAATTTTAAACTATATTTTGCCATTCGTTTTATCATTTTTCCTCCAAATGGAACAACTTCAGCCTGAATATCTATGAAGTTCTCATAAGTTTTTAAGAGATCATCTTTAAATTTATCATCGATTGAGGTTGGTATAATTTCGAGGTTTAATTTAAGATCTTCTTTACAATATGGGCATTTTGGCATCCAAAATCACTATTTTATTATTTTATTTATATAATTTCTTCATTATAGTTTTACATTCTATTTAAAGGCTAGATCACTCTCATTAATAAAGAAATAAAAATCTACAATTACTAATTATTAAATTTTATAGTCAAAATCTTTCAAACTATAAAATTAGCAAATTACTTTTAGTGACTTCATCAGAAACATTAATATGGAAAAGTTAGAATAGACCAAGGGCCAAATAGAGACAAGAATAGTCCTATTGCATTGATAATGATGCCAAAAACCCCAAATATACTTCCCGCTTTCTCAGTATCATTATATGGTTCATAAAGTTCTGCTTTTGAACCATTTACTTTAGAAAAAACACCCAAGATTAAACCTACAACTCGAAGTAGCAAGATACCAATTGATATTAACAACCTTGCCCCATAATTATAATACATCCAATATGTCAACCTTGAAAAATTATAACCAATAATTAAAGATATTATTCCTATAAAAATTGAGGCTAAGGCTAAACCCAAGCACAATTTGGAATATTTTCCCGGAGGGCCTCTTTCTCGTTGTTTTTGTTGATATACTGGAACTGGATAAGTTTTCGGAGGAGATACCACCTGAGTTCTTTCAATTCTATAATCAAGAGTTTTGGAAGTTATAAAAATTTCATTTCCACACTTATGACAATAATTTTGATTGGCATCAACTAATTTTTCGCCACAATTTGAACAGAACATAATCATTTCTTACTCTTGGATTATATTAAATAATATACACTAGAATAATTTATAAATGTTAATAGCTTACTTTTAAAACTTACTCTATAATTTATTATATAATTTGAAATTCAAAGAATAATCAAATTCTAAATTTTTTCAAGTTTTTAATAGTAATAAGCAAAAAAAATTTTAATAATGGATATTTAATATATCTGAAATTCAGAAAAAGTGATATAATATGTTTAAAAAATTCTTAGATAACATATCAAATGCGTTGGGGATAACCAATAATAAAATTAGCGAAATAATCAAAGAAAGTAACCGATATATTAATGCTGAGGAGAATGTTTCAAAAGAAATTAAAGAAGCTGTTACCGCATTAAAAAGTTATTCTGAAACTGAGACTCCATCTTTAGGACAAGCAATAAATTCATTAGCAGATACTTTTCAAATAATTGAAACAGAACGTCTAGATAAAGTTACCAAACTCCGAGATGAATACATTAATCCGTTAAATGAACTATTAATTGACTTGAAAAAACTTCAAACAGAACAATCCGAAGCAGAAAAAGCAGCTAAAGATCTAGAAAAGGCAGAAAAAAGCCTTAATAAGGCTAAAAGCAAACCAAAAGAAAAATTAAAACCAAATGAGGTAGAACTTGCTGAAAGTAAATTAAAAGCAGCAAAAGAAAAGGTGACCAAAGAAGAAAATGATGCAAAATTAGCAACTGAAGAATTTAATAAAAGTAAATTAGAAACTATGCAAAAAGTTCTTAAAAAAATTGTAGACATTGAAAAAGTTTATCATGAGAAGATACTTCAATCAATCGAAAGACTAAAACAGAAAGCTGAAATCATTAAAGTTGAAGAAGAATCAAAGATAGACTAATTCCAATAATAATTTTTTTTCTATATTAAATTAGTTTTAATATGAATGATCTTAATATTTCACAGTAATAGATTCAATAAAATCTAAATAGAGAAATATAATAATTCAGCTAATGGTTAAAGAATAAAAATTTAATGAAATTAAAATGAAAGATTTTGGAAAAAAAATTCTATTGTTCGTTTTTGTCTATCTTATTTACCAGAACATCTTTTACATAATTTTTATACCAGAAATATACTCAAATTCTATTTATGTTTTATATCTAATTACAGCATATATGTTTACCCTTGGAGATACAATAATTCGTTCTATTCCAGAAGAAAAAAGTACATCAAAGATTTTTGATATTTTAATTTTAACTATGCTTTTATTAGCTCCTTTCTTCTTAATAGCCGCGTTTTTTGAAAATTCTTTACTTATATCTCAAGTAATACCATTTTGGGACAACATTATTATTAGTTATGTTGGTTTCATTTTTTTTATTACTGGAAGCTTAACTATTTTTGTGGCACGAATACAATTAGGTCGGCTTGGAACTGCAGAATTAAAAACAGAAGAGGATCATCAACTCTTTACTGAAGGAGTTTATAAATATATCAGGAATCCTATGTATTCTGGAGGTTTAATTGCTACTATTGGTTTTTGTCTAGTTTTTAGATGTATCATTACCCTTATTATTATGTTTTTATATACCTTTTTAATCTATAGAATGCGTATAAAAGAAGAGGAAAGGATTTTATTAGAGAAATTTGGTAAAGAATTTGAAGCTTACAAAAGGCGAACTAAAAAATTAATTCCATATTTATATTAAGTCATTAGCATTGAGTTGATGGAAAATTATATTAATTCCATAATCAATGCAAAGAATTTAATAAATAAGATGATCTTCTAAAATTTGATATAAATGATAGAACTCTTATAAGATAATGGTAAGTAGTAAAATAGAAATTTCGTCGTTACAGTTGATAGGTCTCCTTATGTTTATATTTGGTGTATTTTGGGCCCCCTTAAGTTTTTTTATTGGCTTAACCAATGAATTTTTTGCTAATGCATTACATTTTGGGATAATTTTTATGATTTTTGGACTTTTATTACTGATAGTGGGTGATATTGCTAAGAGGGTACCTCATGGTAAAGAAATAGGAAGGACTATTTCACCATCAATCGATAAGACAAAAACAATATTACCATATCAAATATTGAGTACTTTTTTAGTTCTAGCTGGAGTCCTTTGCATAATGTTTGCTTTTATACTTGATGTCATTTTTAGGACTTATTGGATGATTTACGTGTTATTAATAGCAGGATGTTTTGTGATTTTTTGTGGTTTTGAAGTTCTCTTTTTATTTAGGTTTAAAGCTCATCGGAAAGGAAAAGTTCAAGAAAAGTAAAAAGAATCTATCATTCTTTATATCTCATTTCTAAAAAATAAAAACTCTATATTTCAAATTAAGCTGTTGCAAATATCTCTATTAACTTCTCTCTTGCTCCTATGTTAGCTACACTCATAATAATTTCAATTAGAATTTTTCAATACTTACTTTATCGTACATTTATGCTTATCTATATAAAAAGATAATTGAAAAAATTAGGTCATTTGCTTAAATAACGCTTGAAATTCCTTCTTTACTGCAGTTAATCCTAAATTACCTAATAAATCCATTGATTTTTTACTCAAAGAATAAAAAGAACGAGGTTCAGAACGTTGATAACCTATTCTTTTCTCATTTTTGATAAAATTGTTGTCTTTTAGGATCTTAAGATGGTAATTTAAATTATTTTCAGGAATAGATGGTAGAAGTTTGCTTAATCGACTGAATGAGAGAGATTCTTCACTAGCTAATAAAGTCAATAATATTTTATACCTACTTTTCTCTGATATGATTTCTAACTCTTTCCTCATACTTTCAAGTTTTTTTTGGGTATCCAAATCTTTTCCCTCCTTTTATTTATAATTAACTATTCATCTAATTCCATGTTGAATATAGAATTTCATATATTTATATTTAACTCAAAATCAATTGAGTCAGTTGTTATTGATATATAATATTTTATAAGATAAATGAATTTCAATATTATTTTACATAAAATCGGAGATAAGAATGCAAGTTTCGCATGGTAATGCATGGGACGATTTTTTAAATGAATTTACGAGTATTTTTTCAGTTTATGATCTAAAAAAGAAGAAAATCTTTATATGTGGGTCTTATAGCGATGATACATTCATCACACTTCAGGAAGTACAAAAGATTATAAATTCTATTGAAAGCAATCTTGGATTTTTTGAAAAAGAATTTAGGAGAACCCACCTTGAAAACTTAATTTTAAAATTTGATCTTATTGCGAAATTTTCAAATGAAATCATCATGATTATAGAACATGATAAGGGAGGTCATATGATTGAAATGGGAATCATCCTCTCATTTGAAGAGTTCTTCAAAAAAACAAAAGTTTTTGTATTAAAGGATGTGGAAATTACTGAAGTTTTGAAAAGAGGAGGATTATTAACACCTTTTTTTAAAGAGGATACAAGTTTATTTTATTTTGAGAATATAGAAATGCTCAATTCATACATAACTAGGTTATTTTCTTGACAATCTTAAACATTGATCTTTAAGAAAATTAAAAAAAAAAGAAAATAATTATAGATTAAGGAACTCCACCCATTAAAAGGACAAAGAATAAAATTATTAGATTACTAGGTCCTAGGGCAGCAAGGATGATTATAATTATGACCGCAATCAATAAATAACCAACAATTTCACCTTTCATTATTTTTACCTCTTAATTTTGTTTTATTAATTATAAAATAGAAAGACTTCGTTTTATAGTTCATCTTTCGAAACCTCTCGCGAAGTTCGAAACAAGAATAGAAGAATTAGTATAATCAAAACTTTTTTAAATTCTAAAATTCCTCTTAATCAGCTTGCTATCTACTCTAAATTATAAATTCCTGTTGTATTTAGTTGATTTATGTCCATAAATCATAAAAGAAAGCTTAAATAAACGAGATGCTTAATTAAGCATTGCAAAAAAAAATATGAAGGTAAATTTGGAGAAATTCAAATAGGAGGGAAAAAAATGTGAAAGATTTAATTATTAGTTTGAAAAACAAACCAGGGATGCTAGCTGATATGGGAGAGTTATTAGGTAAAAATGGTATTAATATGGAAGGTCTATGTGGATTTCCTTTAAAAAATGAAGCAATAATTCATATCTTAGTTGAAGATGAAACAACGACTCGTTGGGTACTCGAAGATGCTGGCTATGAAGTACGCGCAATACGTGAGGTTCTTGTTGTTGACATTGGTAATATCGTTGGAAAACCAGGTACAGGAGGAAAAATGGCTCGTAGAATTGGTAATGCAGGAGTTAATATTGATTTAATTTATTTCGCAGAAAATAATAGATTAGTTCTTGGAGTAGATAACTTAGAAAAAGCGCGAAAGGCACTGGGAATAGATTAACAAGAAATATATTTATGAATGTTATCTAATATTAAAATAATAAGATGTTTTTGCATGAGATTTAGAAAAAAAAGGAATAAGAATGAGATAAAAATAAGGAAAATTAAAAAACTTGAAGAAGCAAAACACAGACAGGACTTAGATGCAATGACAAAGATGCGGATCAAAGAAGGTTTAAGAGAATAGATATTCCTTAAATAAAATTTTTATCATCCATTTCATAGTACCAATTTTCGACAAAAATGCAAACACTAATAAGTACTATATTTTCATGGGTATTCATAAGAATATATTATGAAAAGGGGATGATTTATAAACTTCGAGGAATTATATTCAGTTCTAAACAAAAGAGGATTTTTCAATACATTACAAGTTCTTTCAAAATTTAAAGAGTATAAAGCAGAAAAAGGAGAATTTTACAAGTTACTTACAGAATTTAGTCACTATAATTCCTTTCTTAGGATCAAAGATAAATTACTAAATATAAAACTTATTCAGATTGAATCTAATAACGGAGAAGAGTATATTCAATTAACTAAAAAAGGAATTTCTGTATACGATAGCTTACGTCATCTAAATGAATTATTTAAAGAAGAGAATTAGACAAAATAATTTTAATTACATTCTTATTATTTAAAAAAATTAATTTATCCTTAATTGCATTTTAGATTTTTAACAACTATTTGGTTTCCTGTTGCCTTCATTAATTTTTGAAAATCAAGCCCAGGAATCTGTAAAGTTTCTGTATTGATATTTGGATGGCAACAAACTTCTTTTGCATTCCATATCTTTATATCAACAATGAAAATTACTCTATTATTAACATCATTAACTAAATTAATTGGAGATACTGCTCCTGCTGTAATACCTAAAATTTCTGATAAATCTTCTGGACCAGCAAAACGAACTTTTGGAGCATGAATCATTTTACGAAATTCATTTAAGTCCAAATTTTTTTCACTAGGTATAGTTACTAAGTAAAGTTGTCCCGATTTCTTATTTTTAAGAAATAAATTTTTACAATGAGTTCCTGGAATATGCCCACAATGTTCTTGCGCTTCTGGTACTGTAAATACTGCGGGATGAGAATGCAATCTATAATTAATTTCGTGTTTTACTAACCATTGCTTTAGTGAGTTGTTCATTATTTTTACTTAAAATTTCATTGGATTTAAATAATTATTTCTTCTCAAGCGAGTGAATAGACTTTTATCAGAAGTATTTTAATATTAAAAAATAAGACAATAATCGAAACAGTTAAAAATTTTCCAAATTACTATTTTAGGCTTAAAGAGAATAAAAAACCAATACTTTCCTTATAATTCGAACTTCGTAAAAAGTTTCGCAATACAAACTACATTATGAACCTTATGCATATTAAAATTAAGAAAAAACCAAAAAAAAGAGGTAAAAAAAAAAATGAAAACCAAAGAAAAGGCCCAAATAATTGTTAAAAATGCAGGTTTTGCATTTCAATGTATAACGAGATAATTTTTTTATTTTTTTATTTATTTTTTCTCTAATGATTAATATTTATTTTTAAGACATTCTTAAATAGAAATATAAAATATAAGCAACTAATTCTAAAATCAAAATAATTCATGAATTATAATAATAATTTCGCAATAGCTTCGAGTAAAGTAGTATCGTTGCTAATAATATTAATGATGTTAATGCAAATATTTGGTCTAGCAACCCCTATATTGCTAGAGTTAGAGAATCCTAGATTGTCTCAGAGTAAAATCTTCGATGGGATGTATGCAAACTATACTTTTATAGGATTTATTACTTCTTATGAGGAGGTGAGTTCAAGTTTCAAATACACTCACTATCTTGATGATTTATTTAATGTAACTTGGATAGTTGATAAGATTAGTACTTCTACATGGTTTGAAAATATTCAAACGAGACTTACTTCCAATTCCACTGGATCCTTAAGATTTGGAGATGGTGTTCATGCTCCAATATGGTTATTTACTAATCTTTCTGTCAATGATCTTGTACTTATTGCTGTAGACTATCACGGCGATCATATATTTAATGTGACTAATGAAATTCTCTATTCACATCAGGTTTTTGGATCCTTAGGAATTTATGTTTTAGAGGATATGATATATTCTCAAAGTATTGCTTGGTATGAAAAAAATTCTGGATTATTGCTTAATGGTACTTTTATGTTTCCTGGAGCTTATTACTCTCTATCATTAACAGCCACGAATATGTTCTCATATTCTAATGGAGAGGACGGCCAAATGCTCCCAATTTATATATTATTAACAATTATAGCTATAACTGGTATTTGTATTTTCATAATTATTAGAAAGAAGAAACCACCATCTAGGTTAATTGATAATTAAAAATAAAAACTAGTTGAATAATGGTTAAATACCGAGATTTTATAATTTTGGTTAAATTTTTTTTACTAGCCTTTACATTAATAATTCTACTTACCACACATTTCGCTTTTACTTATTCCAGTGTAGTAAATGGCATGAATGAAAAAATTAAATCAAGTGATCATGATGATATTTTTGGAGAAATATATATATTAAAACCATCGAAATCACAGACTCTAATAATTGGAAACAATTTCTCAATTAAATGGTGCTATAAAGGCTCTATCGAATACGTATCAATTGCATTATATAATGATTATAAATTTGTCGATTCTATCGTGATAACTACTGTTAATGATGGGGAGTATGATTGGAAAATTGAATCCTATGAAGAGTCTAATGATTATCTAATTGCTATCTGGGATTACAATGACTTTAACAATATTGATTTTAGTGATTTCTTCACTATTGCTCTTCAAAACTCAAGAGAAGGAAATAATATATTAGAATTCGTAATAATTGGATTCATAATTGGAATACCTTTACTAGGAATTGCTTTTGCCCTAATTACGCTAAAATTGAAAAGAAATCATAGATTCTAGCCTTTTGTTCAAACCGATAACAAATAATCATTAATTTCAAATGGATATGATTATACAATATTATTATGAATGATGATAATAACGATATATATCGAAAATTACAAAAACATCTTGATAAACTCCCGATTGGTTTTCCCGCTACTGAATCTGGTGTTGAATTACGAATATTAAGACATCTTTTCACTCCAAAACAGGCAGATTTAGCAATGAATTTAGGCTTTCAACCTTTGCCATTGAAGAAAATCTATAGAAAAGTTAAAAATAGAGGAATTTCCATTGAAGAACTAGAACTCGAACTAGATAAAATGGATGAAAAAGGATTAATACACTTTGGTAAAGCTCAAGAAGGAGATGTTGAGGTAAAATACTATGCAAATGCTCCATTGGCAGTTGGATTCTATGAATTCCAACTAAATCGTCTTACTGAAGATTTTTATAATGATGTAATGCAATATTTTGAAGAAGCATTTCTAGATGAATATAACAAGACAAAAATTCCACAAGTACGTACAATCCCAATTGAGGAAAGTGTAAACTTTGAGCAAAATATCTCTACTTATGATGATCTAAGAAAATTGATAGAAAATATTGGAGAACCCATCGTAGTTCAAGAATGTATATGTAGACAAGCAAAAGATCTTGTTGGAGACCCTTGTAAAAAAACAGATTTGAGAGAATCATGTTTTTCTTTCAGAACTGCAGGAAAAACGTTTGTAGAGAAAGGTTTAGGTCGAGAAATTACCAAAGAAGAAGCGTTTAGAATTCTTAGAAAAGCAGAAGAAGATGGTTTAGTTCTACAACCAGGAAATTCTCTAAGACCAAATCTCATTTGTACTTGTTGCGGATGTTGTTGTGGTATTCTTTCTAATCAAAAAAAATTACCCGAACCTGCTCAATTTTTCGCTACTAATTATTATACACTCGTTGATGAAGATTTGTGTGTAGGATGTGGAATTTGTAAAGAGAGGTGTAATATGGATGCTATTTATATAGAAGATAATATTGCTCATGTTGATAAAGCTAGATGCATAGGATGTGGAGTCTGTATACCCACATGTACTTCTGAAGCCATTCAACTTCATAAGAAAGAAAAAGAAACAGTTCCCCCTAAAAATACCGCCGCAACCTACATCGCAATAATGGATAAAAAAGCAGAATTAGCAAGAGCAGAAAAGAATCAATAAAATAGAAAATTTACTCCTTAAATAAAACATTTTTTGTTATTTAGTTTTCCATAGCAATCATAGTCACATCTGTCTTTTCACTTAATTTTTATTTAAATCAATAGATTAGAGGAATAGGTATTTTTATTTAATATAAAGAAAAAAATACTAAAGGGATTACTAGATGAAAAAATTAGCCGCGAAACTTATGAAAGAAGAAATTGAGCTTCCAAAATGGACAAGAAAAATACTATATGAGCATTTAATAGAATTTTGCGAAGATTTGAAGCAACACAATAATTTTAAAAACAGATATTAAGCTAAAAATCAACCAATTATTGTTCTAATACTCAATAGTTCTCCATTCTTTATTCTCAGAGTAATTTTTATATATTGAATTGGAATATAAATTCTTATGCCCATTTATATCTTAGCTACAAAACTTCAAAATCCTGATTTATTAGAGAAAAGAAAGGAACAAGGAGAAAAATTTTTAAATCTGGTGAGACAGAAAGTCCCAAACATTAAATGGATTGCTCATTATGCAATTTTGGGACCATATGATTTTCTCGATATTTTTGAAGCAAATAATGAACAGGATGCCGCAAAAGTATCACTTATCTCTCGCTCTGCTGGAGCAGCTTTCGCTGAGAGTTGGACAGCTATTCAATACACTGAATTCCTTGCTTTAGTTGAGGATTTGAAATAAACAAGAATAAAAATAAAGTTGAAAATAGGAAAAAATTAATTTTTTAGCTACTATCTAGATGATTAATCATAAAGCTAAATTTTTTACAAGTTTATAAAGTTATTTTTTAAATCTGTTAAAAGAAACTCAATTATTTTATAAACTGATAGATTTGATGCTTAAGTTCAAAAAGCGAAAATTGGAAGATTTGAGATCTTCTTTTTCATTGAGATATCGACATTGTAATCGATGTCAAAAAACCCTAAATATTGATAATGATGAAGAGATTGTTTGTGTTTTATGTGGTGAAACTTTCTGTTCTAAATGTATAAATAGTCATCAGAAATATTGTTACAGTACTTTTGATTAAATTTTTCTAACAATCTATTCTAATGAATGAGATTTATAATTACAAGACTATAAAATTAAGGTATTTCGAAACTTTCTTTTCTAATCAACTTTTTTTAGTTTTGACAGCAATTCAGGAGTCGGTAATGATTTCGATAAAAACATATCTACTACATGACTTTTAAACTCTGGATCATTTTCCGTTAAAATTAATAAATTATTTAAATTAGCACCCTTATTGTCGTAGAAAAACTTAACCATAGAATTTTTAAATTTGAAATTTTTAATCATCTTTTTAATTTCAGAGTTAGTTTTAAATTCCTTCAATGTATTCTTGGAGTAATCTTCTTTCTGTAAAGCATTGATAGCTACTTCTGCTGCCACTTTTCCTGAAATTATTGCTGTATGTATACCTTCACCGCTTATTGGTGAGACAAATCCCCCATTATCTCCAATAAGAATTAACTTATCATCATATAAGCTCTTCTCTAGTATTCCATTAACCGGAAAAGGAAAATTACTCATCCAAATTGTCTTATAATTTAAGTTAGTTATGTATCTCTTTATATGGGGATTTTTAAGAAATTCATTATATATTTCTGATAAATTATAATTGAAATTATCATTACCAAATGTAAATATCCCTATATTGAATCTATTTTTACCTAAAGGAAAAATCCACCCATATCCCTTGTAAGGTTTGAAATATGTATAGATAAATTCTTCATCTAATTGATTACGTCCTTCTAGTATAGCACATTTTGCGAAGGCAAGTTGTTCAGGTTTCCATTTTGTTCTTATTGCTGTTTTAGGAGCTAATTTTGAACTCATTCCATCTGCTAGAATGATTATCTTCCCTAAATATTCTTTAGTTCCAGAACTGGTTTTTGTTTTTATACCAACTTTAACCTTATTTTTACTAATAAAATCATAGGATAAATTTTTATTAAAAAGTTCAGCACCCTCATCTATAGCAATATTTCTCATTAAATTATCAAACTCTAATCGATCCATTACAGTTCCGTATCTTTGACTAGGTATTCGATATTCTAATGTATGATAATCCGCGGAATGCATAACAATTCCTTTTATTTTGGGGATATTTAGTTTTTTTAGTTGAGGAACTAAATTGAAAGCTCTATAATGAATGGCACCACCACATGGTTTTCGCCAATTGATATCTTTTTCTAATAGGGCGACTTTAAACCCTGCTTTAACTAAGATTTCTGCACACTTTGAGCCTGAGGGCCCCGCACCGGAGATCAATACGTCATACATTATAAACTCCTAATATTATATGTTAAATTTATAGTTTAGACACTAAATGATATTTTATAAAACTTCAAAATTAAAAAAAGGTATCAAATCTGTAAAAATAAAATTATATATTTTTTGTCAGGTTTTCATCTTTCTGTTTACTTTCTTCACAGATAGGAATTATATGAATATATCCATGATAAATAACAAATTTATATTTGAATCTATCCAATTGGTCAGTCTCAGTCATGATAATTTTAAGAAACAAGATTATTATTTCTTAAAATCCAACGATCTATCGTAAAAGTCTGCACTAAATTCTTCGTGGCATTAAAGCTAGAATGAATTTTGGATTTAGGTATCCAAACTTCAGAATCATTATCAATTTGAATAAGTAAAGCTTTATCTGTTTCGCTTCTTATAATACCATTAACATTTATTACTTTACTGGAGTTATGATTATATTCATTGTCAGTTTCAATGGAATCACCATTATTTTGTTCAGATATAACTTCTTCTTGTATAAAAAGATTATTTATCATATTTGTATTCTCTTTTTTGGAGTTCTTAGTCATATTAATACCTGTAGCAAATTCTATTTTTTCATACAACAAATGATTTAAGAGTTTATGCATAATTGAATATTGGCCATAATCAAGAACTTTTGAATAATTCCCGATATGGATCCATAATTTATCTATTTCTCCATCCTCCCATTTGAATGATATTGAAGTCTTATTTTCTTTATAGTTATGGGAAATTGACCATGAAGATAATTCTTTACTTAACACCCCTAAAATCCATGTAACTTCTTCTAAGGAAAATCGAATTGCTTTTCCTTCTCCAGAAGATGGTTTTTCCCATGAACCATCATTTTTGCTTTTTATCAACTGGAAAAATATGTAAGGTTCATTTTTTGAAGCACTTTGTACTATTAGCCCCACTTTTTGACCAAAAAAACTATAGCTGTGATTATCAACCATGATATAATCATTTATTGAATGTTTTTAAAAAAAAACAGAGTTAAAATTTAGTATTTTTGTCGAAAAGCTATATATAAAAGTAAGGAATATTTTTCTTATTTTCCATATTCATTTCTTTATGGTAATTAAACGGAATAAATTATCTGAAAAAGATGTGGTAAAATCTACACCTTATCCGAACACTATTTCTTCATTAAAGCATGATTTCGAAACAGTTGGTGTAAAACCTGGTTCAGTAATAATAATGCATAGTTCTCTAAGCAAGATCGGATGGACAGTCGGTGGACCTGTTGCTGTGATTGAAGCTATATTACAAATTCTTACTAAAGAAGGAACACTAATAATGCCAACCTTTACGGGTGATAATTCAGAACCCTCTTATTGGGAAAATCCACCGGTACCTGAAAGCTGGTGGGAAATAATTAGAAACGAAATGCCAGCTTATTCTCCTCAAATAACTCCAACTAGAGGAGTTGGGATTATTGCTGATACTTTTAGTAGATGGCCTGGTGTTCTTCGAAGTAATCATCCATTATCTTCTTTTGCAGCACGGGGAAAAAATGCTAAATTTATAACTCGAAACCATGAACTTTTAGTTGATCTTGGAGAAGGCTCTCCATTATCCCGAATTTATGATCTTGATGGATTTGTCTTACTAGTAGGTGTATCTCATCAAAATAATAGTTCTCTACACCTTGCTGAATACAGAAGTGATTATCCAAATAAACAGAGAAGATTAAATGGTTCTGCTATGCTAGTAAATAATAAAAGAAAATGGGTAGAATGGGAAGAATTAGATCTCAATAGTGATGATTTTAAACAACTAGGATTAGCTTTTGAGGCATCAATCAATTATATCCCAAAAAAAGTCGGATCTGCACAAACAAGAATATTATCACAGAAAGAAATTGTAGATTTTGCAGTAGATTGGTTTAAAAATAATCGAAAAGCCAGTTAATAACCTTAGTTCAAATAGAAACTTTAAATTTTCTCAATTCTGTTCGTAAATCTGTATTTGCTGAATATAATATCGTCTTCATTTTAAGTTTTTGGGCAGGAGATAAATTTTTGGGAAGATCATCAATAAAAATACTTTCCTCCGGTATTAAATTATACTTATTGATTAATTTAAGATAAATTTCGATTTCTGGTTTTACAACCTCTTCATCACAGGAAATTATTCCACCATTAAAAAAGGAAAAAAATTCATACTGATTCCTTATAAATTCGAATCCTTCATCAATAAAATTTGATAGGAAATATACTTTATAACCATTAGACTTTAAATCATGAAGAATTTTTATATTACTTTGAATAGGAGTAAAAATTTCCTTCCAATTGTTAAAAAACGTAATAATGAATTTAGAATCTTCTGGAAATCTTTCAAGGAATTCTTTTTTAGCATTGTTAAGCGAAATTCTGCCATAATCGAGATTTAACCATATATCACTCTTAATCACTTTAGAGTAGAATTCTTCAATATAATCTTCATCAGTAGTATAACGTAATAAAAATTTCTTTGGTTTAAAACTGAGAATAACATTACCTAAATCAAAAATTATATTTTTTATCATTAACAAAAGCTAGGTAATTTTCTGAATTGATTTAAAATACAAAATTAGTAAATACAAAAAAAATTTTTTTATATTGATAAACATGTTTGAAAAATATGAATTAATAAGCTTGCAAGAGATTCTGATGAATTCGTGGCCAGCTCAGTTTTATTATTTTTTAAATGGATGGATATTACGCTTTACAGAAGGAGTTACATCACGTGCAAATTCTGTTTTTCCATTACATTATACTTCTAGAAAAGATACTATTGATAAGGATATAAATTTCGTTGAAAAGGCTTATAAAACTTATAAATTACCCGCAATCTTCACTATCCCTAACTTTTATGAACCTAAGAATTTAGTGATAAAATTATTAGAACATGAGTTTAAACAGGTAGGATGTATAACATTTACAATGGTGATTTCTACTAAAGAATTACAGAAGGAAACAATTAATGAAGATTTTGCATATAATTTCCATTCTAAGAGGGTAAAAAAAGTTTCAGACTTCTTAGCAAGATATTCTAGTAGGGATAGTAATGCCCAGATTGTCTTAAACGCTTTATATAATAGAATTTTAATTCCAAAAAAACAACACCTCACAGTAGAATGGAATAATACAGTTGTTGGAACTGTAACGGGAATCTTAGATCCTCAGGGTTATTTATATATAGCTGACATGTTGGTACATCCTGACTTCCGTCAACAAAATATCGCTTCATCAATGTTTTATAAACTCATTAATGATTGGGGTCTACTAAATGGAGCAAAAAAGATTTATTTACAGGTAGAGAGTGAAAATACAAAAGCGGTAAAATTATATTCGAAACTAGGACTAATAAAAGCATATAGCTACTATTATCTTGAAAAATCATTATAAAATAATGTTTTAAACCATTTCTTGAATGTTAGATAAAATTGTGATCTGTTAATGTGCCATATGAAAATTTATCATCCAAAGAACTAGCGCCGCTAAAGAAACCAGAATCGATAATTTTTAAAAATTCTTTAATTTCTGGATAATTTATATATATAAAATTAAGAATTTCCTCAAAAAAAACAAAAAATCTACCATAAGGTATCTTATATTCTTTAAATTCTTTATAATTTAGATGCAGTATAAAATACCTTGCAAAAGATTTTCTATACTTCTGAGGCAATTTGGAAAATATACTAAAGATTAATTTTTGATTGTATTTCAAATCAACAAAAAGAATAAGATCAAGAATTTCCTTAATTTTGAAAAAATTTTCGGTGGTATAAATCTTTAATTCTGAAAGTTTCCTTACAATTAGTTGAGTCAAGCTGTCTCTTGTTAGTTTTAAAACGATATCTATTTCCTCTTTATTTAGATAGTCTAAATATCCTTCAAATAATAAATATCTAATTAAGTTTAGGCTTTTAGATTCAAGTCGTTTAGCAATTTCTTCTTTAAAAACTTTGACAGCAAGTGAATCACCTACTTCCGTCAATTTTCTAAGTAAAGGAAATGCTATATTACTATGAATTAAGCGTGTATCGTAATCATGTTCAAACCATACCTGAAGATTTGAGCAATGTGCCCAAAAAATCATTTCAGGAGAAATTTTTCTTTCTTTTTTTTCAAAATTTTGATAGGCTAAGTCTTTTCTCTCTAGAGCATCATCTATTGAATCAATATCTTCGAAGTATTCTTTTCGATCTGAATATACATTAATCAATATGTATTTACAATGCAAAAATAACTGATTCTTCACATAAATATACGTTTTACCATCTTCAAGCCTAAGATCTATGTAATTATTAATATTATATTTAAGCATCAAAATTAATAGATAAACCTTAGATTATATTCTTTATTATATAAAACCATCTATTTATATTCAATAGCTAGTATTAAATTTTTTTTAATGAGGGAATTATTATGACTAATTTAATAAAAGTTCTTTATGATAAAATCCCTTTCTATACTACTTTAGGATTTGAACTTAAAGAAATAGCTGATGGAGTTGCTATTTTCGAAATCGAAATAAAAGAGAAATTAACCCAAAATGGTATGATTCATGGAGCTGTTCTTGCATCACTGATTGATTCTACATGTGCTTGTGCAGCATTTTCTCTCATCTTACCAAATGGTTATGCTACTACTATTGATCTACGCGTAGAATATATTAGAACAGTTTCTAAAGGGAGATTAAAAGCAAAAGCTAAATGTGTAAAAAGCGGTAAAAATATATTTTTTTGTAAAGCAAAAATTTGGGATGATAATGGAAGGTTGATATGCACAGGTTCTTCACAACTTCTTAGATTACAATAAAATAATAGATTTAAACAAATTTCTTTACCGTTTCTTCCACCATTTTCAATTTTTTAATATTATACATTTAAGTATACGACAATATTATTGATTGGAAAAATTTTTTTATATTCTAATACTAGAAAAATCATATTTTTTCGTACTTTTTTAAACTAATTATACAATAGATATTATTGAAATGAAAAAGACAGTAAAGCTTATAGTGTGCGGTGATGGTGGAGTTGGGAAAACTTCATTTCTCAATAGACTCATTCATGACAATTTCAATAATAATAGTAAATTAACTAAAGGAGTAGATTTTTTTTCTAAAATCCTCACAATTAGAGGTTCTATATATAATTTTATTATGTGGGATTTTGCAGGGCAACGTCAATTTAAAGAAATATTAACCAGTTTCGTTAATGGGACTAATTCTGCTTTCATACTATTCGACTTATCACGCTTAAATACTTTTGAGAGTGTTGAGGAGTGGATCCAAAAACTTAATCAGTATGGGAATATTTCAGTTTTTATTTTAGGTACTAAATTTGATCTGATTTACCCTAGTGATTGTATGATTATTGAAGATTATGTTTCAGAAATTATAAACAAATATAGGAATGTACTAGGTTATTTTAGAATCTCATCAAAAACGGGATATAATGTTAAGAAAGCTTTTAATTCATTAATAGAAATAATACCAAATTAAAAGGAATAAAAAAAAATTATACTTTGGTAATCCATCCAAACTCATCTTCAATATCTAAACGCTGAATTCCGGTTAATAATTCATACATCTTTTTAGTTATTTCACCTGGTTCGCTATTGTTAAATACACGCTTTTCCTTCTCCAATGTAACCGACGCAATTGGTGTGATTACAGCAGCAGTTCCACTACAAAAGGTTTCAGTACATGAATCTTTATATAATTCTTTGTAAGATATGTCTCTTTCTTCTACCTCTAGTCCTAACTTTTTGGATGCAAGTTCTAAAATTGATTCCCTGGTAATTCCTTCTAAGATTGTCCCTGTTTTCCTTGGAGTAGCTAATTTACCATCTATCATTGTGAAAAAGTTTGCCGCGCCAACTTCTTCAATATACTCCAAATGAACAGCGTCTAAATATAATATTTGAGAAAATCCTTTGGCTTTTGCTTCTTTTGCAGGTAACATTGTGCCTGCATAATTACATATTGTTTTTGCTGAACCCGTTCCTCCCGGAGCTGCTCTTGTATATTCTTTAGAGATTTCCAAATTGATTCCTTTAAACCCTTCTGGAAAATAAGGTCCCACAGGTACAGTAAAAATTATGAACTTAAATTCTCTTGCTGAATGTACACCTAAAATTGGTCCATATCCAAATAACAATGGTCTAATGTATAAAGCACCTTCACTATTATATGGAGGGATATATGACTCATTTTCCCTTACAACATTCTTCACAGCATCAACAAATTTATCAACATCATATTCTGGCATCAACATCCTTCTTGCACTAAAATTGAATCTCTTTGCATTCTCTTCGGGACGAAATAACGTTATTTCCCCATTTTTAGTTCTTAAAGCTTTCATTCCTTCAAAAATACCTTGCCCATAGTTTAGTACACACGATGCAGGTGAAATTTCAAAATTTCCAAAGGGCATTAATTTACCATCATCCCATGCATTATTTATATGAGTAGCTATAAACATGGTTTTTGTTTCCATAAAATCGAAACCTAATGAATAAAAGTCAATATCTTCTGGCTTTACCATAAATGTTTGTACCTCCTTATAGACTATTAGTTTTAATATATGAAGATTAAAAAGTGTTATTGATAAAAAGGAAATGACTCAAAATTAACAGATTAATTAGGAAAAATAGTAAATATAAATAAATAAAGGGAAAATCTAATAAGTTAAGAAATAAAAGATTAATTTAAAAAAAATGTACCAATTTCTTTAAAAATATTCACCATTTATCATTATTCGTACTTATGGCTTTAAATAAAGTGACTATAAAAGATATAATCGAGAAAAAGAAAAAAGGAGAAAAAATTGTTACCTTAACTTCATATGACTATTCATTTGCAAAGATAGTTGATGAAGTTGGTATAGATCTAATTCTGGTGGGAGATTCACTTTCCATGGTTATGCTTGGGTACAAGAATACGTTATCGATAACAATGGATGAGATGATTCACCACACAAAAGCAGTTAGCCGTGGAGTAACAAATGCCTTAATAGTAGGAGATATGCCATTTCTTTCATATAAAATTAACAAAACAGAAGCAGTTAAAAACGCTGGACGCTTTATTCAAGAAGGTGGAGCTGAGGCTGTTAAAGTAGAAGGAGGTACAGAAATCTGTTCTACCATTAAAGCAATGATCGATGCTGATATACAAGTAATGGGGCATATAGGGCTCACACCACAAGCAATTTACCAGTTTGGTGGTTTTTTAGTACAGGGGAAAACAATTCAGACGGCAAAAAAATTAATATTAGATGCAAAAAACCTAGAAGAAGCTGGTGTTTTTTCAATTGTTTTAGAAAGTATACCATGGCAAATAGCTAAAATAATTACAGAGAGTATTAATATCCCAACAATCGGTATTGGCGCTGGAACTTACTGTGATGGTCAAATATTAGTTATACATGACATGCTTGGAATTTATACTGATTTTAAACCTAAGTTTCTTAAGTATTTTGGAAAGATAGGAAAATCTATTCGTAAAGCATTGATCGATTATAAAAACGAGGTAATTAACAGTATTTATCCAGATAGAGAACATTCTTATGAATTTCCTCAACAAGAAATCACCAAAATCAACCAATGGGTTGAGAGCATTGACATTTGTGAAGAAGCTCATAAATTAATGTAAAATTAAGAATTCTTTTTTTTCTCCAATTCTAATCTTAAACATATATTTAATTTTTAGTAAAATAACGGAATTTCAATTTTATGAATAAAATTATAAATTTGTATTTATAGTAATATAATAATAACTCTTGAACATTTGAGAAAATTTCTTAATATATAAATATTAGAATCGTAAAGTGGGAAGATGTAATGGCTGAAGAATATGATTATCTCTTTAAATCCATTGTCGTAGGAGATGGCGGTGTCGGAAAGACAGCTCTTACTCTCAGATTCAGTAAAGGCTTTTTCACTGAAGATTACAAGATGACAATTGGAGTAGATTTTCACGTAAAAACTATTAGCATCGATTCTATGGAAGGTCCTATTCGTGCTAAGCTTCAAATATGGGATACTGGGGGTCAAGAACGTTTTAGTTCGATTAGACCTATGTACTACAGGGGATCCTTAGGAGCATTATTAATTTTTGATCTTACTAATTCCGCGAGTTTTGATCATCTCCCCCAATGGATAGAGGAAGTAAGAGCGAATGTAAAAACCGAAATTCCATTATTACTAGTTGGAAATAAGAGTGATTTAATCGATCGAAGAGCCGTTTCCTTAGAAGATATAAATAGCTTCACTAATTCTTTTAATTTGTTTTACATGGAAACTTCCGCTAAAACCGGAGAAGGAGTTGGAGATTGTTTTTATATATTAGCATGCTTGATGATTGGTTCAGGAGTTCCGGACCAGCTAATCTCTAAAGGAATAGTTTATAGTCCAGGACAAATACCTCTAACAGCAGGAGCAATTCCTACCCCTATGCTAAAGCTGGAACCAGAATTTGATTATTCTGCACCTCCCGTTCCAGAACCAATTTCTATAGGTGAAAGTAAACCAGGTTCAACTTTTGAGCCAGAACCTGAATATGAGTTTGAAGCACCTCCCGTTCCAGAACCTATTTCAGAATCTGAATTCGAACCAGAAATACCTTTACCAGAGCCCCAACCAATTACAGGTCGCAGTGAAGTTGCTGAATTCGAATTTAAAACCCCTGAAGAAATATTAGCTAGCGAATCAACGAAGACGCCACAATCTTCATCACAACCGACAGCTACTTCAAGCCTTGATAAAAAATATAAACCAAAAGCAGTTCCTTTTACTAATAATGTTCCAGTACCTGCTCCTACACCGGTAGGATTTCAATCACAAGGGAATCAACAACCTTCAACAAGTGTATCTTCAAGTTCAACTCCTTTTTATATACCTCAAGAAAAAGATGTTGCTAAATCTGATTCACTAATGGATTATTTACCTGAACCTGTATATTCTAAAAAAGATAAAAAGAAACTAGAAAAACAAAAAAAGAAAGAAGAAAAGGAGAAGAAACTCCAGGAAGAGAAGGAAAAACAAGAAAAATTATTAGAAGAAATGAAAAAAACTAAAAAGGATAAAAAAGATAAGAAAGAGAAACCTAAAAAAGAAAAGAAAGAAAAAGACGATAAATCAGAACCTAAACCAAGTAGACCTGAAGAAACTATCACTAGTACACCTTCCCTTTTCCAAACTTTAGCCCAAAAAACAGATGATACAGAAAAACAAGCTGTATCTGCATTCATGCCGTTTACACCAAAAGAAGAAGATGATTCTCAAGAAACTAGTACCCTAAGAATTATACCAAACGTTGCGGATGTCCAACGCGAAACAGTTTCATTTACTCCAACTCCACCATCGCAACCAGTAACTCCAAAATCGGCTGATAAAGAAATTATTATCTGTAAAGCGTGTGGAGCTATTCTATCAAGTGATTACCAATTTTGTAATAAATGCGGCTCTCAATTATAAACCTTGATATAAAATATTGATAATATAACTTTAAAAATTCTAGGTTAAAATAAGCAATAGCTTAATTTTTTATATTTAAGATTGTAATTTTCAATATCTTAGATTGATTTTCCACAAATAGGGCAAGTACTCCACATTTTCTTAATTTTAGATTTACAATGAATACATATTTTTAATTCAGGATCAATTTGAGTCTGAGGCTTTCCAAAGATAGTTGCATCATTGGTAGTATATTCTTTAGAACTAGTCATTTCTGGAGGTTTCATCTTCTCTGGGGGGATCCTAGTGGATTGATCTATCATTTCTCTTGTAACATGTGTTTTAAGTTTAGGAGCTTCTATTGGAGGTTTCTGGTATTTATGTGGTTGTACAGGAGGTTCAGTAAAATGTTTTTTAATGCTATTACTTTCTTCTTTTGAAGGTTTAGATTCAGGCTCACTTATTGGTTCTCCTACTTTATATAGGAAATATTTGCCATCATTATTTTCTACAATTTTTTCTCCATCTTCCAGGAATACTTCTACGCAATATATAATTACTGACCCTATTGGTACTTCTGCAATTTCTGCTATATAATAGTCCATTTTTGCATCCATTTCCATCTGATACCATGATTGACCCTGATCAGCACTAAAGATGAGATTGACTGAAAAAATGGATTTATTAAAAGTTTCTTCTGTAATTTTAACTACGATCTTAATTGTTTTTTTTAACACTTCGGTTGGAGCTGATACCAAAACAGTATCATCCCAAGATGCCCCACATTTTGGACAATTAGTAAACCAATTTGGATATTCAAAATTACACTTAGTACAATTCTTTGTAAAATATCGAGTTGTTTTTATGCCAAGTTTTTTTTTCTCTTTAGCCATATACTATTTCCAGATTTTTGAAGTTTAACTCGCAAAATTATTTACTAATAATTAAATAATAACTAGTCCTAAATATATTTTTTTTCAACTATCTTATTTAAATTTATAGAAGTTATAGAACCAATAATTATTCATATCTATAAATATATGAATTTGAAGTTAGATTTTTATATATTTAATCTGAAATAGAACAAGCTCCAATTAAATAAAATTACTGTTTTAACTATTGAGACAAATATTTTTTAATTTCTTTCGGAAAGATACTATAATATTTGTATTTAAACTTGTAGTTCATTAACTATTTTCTCTAAATCAATAGTGAATTTTTCTAAGTGGGATTTTTGGACATGAGGCATTATTACTACTCTTATTAAATTAAATTTTTCAAATTTTCCAACCATCCAATTTCTTTTCCGTAATTCTTCATCAATTTTACAAATACTTTCTCCACTTTCTGTTGTAATACCAACAACATTGATTACTGGTGTAGCAGCTAATTTTAATCCACTTATGTCATTAATTCTATTAGTTAAATATCTAGTGTTATCCATACACTTTTTTACAATTTTAACATATCCATCTATCCCTAAATATTTCATAATTGCCCAAAATGCTATCACTGTTCCCCCCGATCTAGTTCCAACAATATGAAAGTGTTTAAAGTTACCTCCAGCTAAATAAGGGATTTCAAAACCAGCCTTTTGGAGAATAGATGAATCCCTTAAAAATAATCCTCCCGTAGGTATAATTCCTAAACCCATTTTATGTGGATCTGCGGTTATAGAATCAACAGATTCAATAGAAAAATCCCAGGGAGGAATATCGTAATTTTGATCCTTCAAGAAAGGTAATATGAATCCACCAAATGCCGCATCAACATGAAAGAAAATATCTCCATCTTCTATAAGTTTTCCAATCTCTTCTATAGGGTCAATTAACCCTAATGAAGTCGTTCCAGCAACACCTACAACTCCACAAGTGTTTTCATTTATGAGTGATTTAAAATGGGCCAGATCTAATTCATAATTTTCATGTAACTTGGCTTTTTTGAGTTCAATCCCAAGTAAGTCTGCTGCTTTATCGAAAGATATATGAGCGGATTGAGGGACAACAACTTCCGGATTTTTGATATCAGACCTTAATAATTTAGCAATTCTCATAGCGATTAGATTCGCTTCCGAACCACCCGTAGTGAAAGTTCCAATTATGTTAATCCCATTTAAAAGTTCACCAATTTCAGATACTAACTCTTCTTCTAAAGCAGCTGTTCCTAAAAATAAACCAGGATCTCCAAGATTTTTGGAAATATAATCCATATAAATTTTAACTCCAAAATCAAGTGGTTCAGTACACATTGATCCTAATATTGAACCAGAGTTATAAGTAAAATCTAATTTTAACTTGTCATTGAGTATTTTAAGAATTTCTTGTTTCTTTAAACCTTCTTTTAGCATTTTATTGTATGAAAATTATTTATCCTTAACTAATGTTTCATAAAATAGAAACTTTTAAACAATTAAAATTTTTTAAATTAAGGTTCAATTGTTACTAATGTCAAAAATGTTTACTATTTTTACATTTTATATTATCGGAATCGATTCGAATCTCTCTCAGAATACTTCTTTATCGAGTTATTCAATTCTTCACCCAAATCAATATTATAATAATTAGCAATACAAATTATAGAAAAAATCAAATCTCCTAACTCTTCCCCTAAACTTGAATCGTGTCCACCAGATTTCTTAGGTTTATGTCCTTCTAAACAATTTAATTGTCGACTTACTTCACCTAATTCTTCCATTATAGCACATAACATTGATAATGGAGACCAGTATCCCCCATGGGACTGGATCCAATTATTAATCCCTTCTTGAAATTTTTTGAATGTATCAAATTTAACCATATATACTATATTAGGTGTTCGTATTTAAAAAATAGAACACCAGAATTCAATAAAAAAGATCCTCTCGTTTACGAGTTTTCCATTCTGCTTTTTTCCCTGGATTATATCTATTTACTTCGCTATAGTAACCTGTTACTCTTGAATACACTTTTACATCTTTAGAATAACATTGGGGACAAATAAACATTCCACCTCGAAACATCTTTCTACAATGAGGACAATAAGTAAAATCTGGTGAATACGCGAAATATGCGGTGTTTGTATTAAGACAGATGTTTTTTGTAAGTTCCCATAAGCCATTAATATCCGGTTTTTGTTCTCCAAGCCAAATATGGGTAATTACGCCACCATTGACAATTGGATGGAAATCACCTTGTTTTTTGATTCGTACTGATAATGGAATCTCAGCATCATATCGAAAATGACCAGAATTGGTATAATAAGCAGAACTTCCACTTGATTGAACAATAGCTTTTTTAGGATAATGTTTCACATCTAATCTCGCAAATCTACCACTTGAGCTTTCGGCAGGTTGTTCCCAAAGGGAGTAATACTTTTTATCTCTTTCTGTCATGGTATTACACTTAGCAACCATATAATTTAATATCTTTTTTCCTAATATATAAGCAGAATCATCTTCATGTAGTTCATATCCTGTTAAACTTTTCACAGCTTCATTTAGTCCTGTAAATCCTATTGATAGGTTTTGATCCATTATATTAAAAATAGGCTTTCCATCTATTTTCCCACTACATAAAGGTAAATGTCCTGTTTTTAATCTTTTTTCCATAAGATTCCATTTTTTACGTAAAATTCTAGCCGAAAGTTCCATTTTTTCATCTAATATAGTAAAATAATTATCTTCATCTTGAGCTAAATAGGTATATCTAGGAAGATTTAAACTAACACTTTGTAAAGAGCCGATAGTTACATAATTTTCCCATACATTTGCATTCTTCCTCTTTTCAGGATCAATTATACATTGCTCAATAATCTGATTTCCACTTAGGAACTTTCTACAACATTGACTATGAATCTCGTCTGGCATCCACTCTGGGCACATATTAAGAAAATAGGGCGTTCCCATTTCTGCTACTTCCTTCATCACTTTTATGTATGATGGTTCAAATTCTTCCAACCATTCCTTTTTAATTTTAATCTCATGTTTTGGAAAAGCAAATAACTTTCCATTATGATCCCCTTGAATATACACATCAGTTAAAGCATCAAAAAGTTTTAGACATTCATCTTTATAATCCCCATACTTCCCTACTATTTTTCCATGAGGTCCAACAGCAGGAATATTCAATAAACCATCTGGTATTGTAGGAGTACAAGAGATTGATGTAAAAGGTACCTGACCTCCTCGTGCAGCAAATATTTGATTTGTTTCAAAAATTAAGCATTGCATTGACTGTTGAATTTCCCTATCAGAAATACCACGAGAATAAGGCGCTAAAAATGTGGTTATGTAATCATATCCTTGTCCTCCACTAAATTCCCCCTGAATTATTCCAAGCCACTTAGCAAGATGGGTCACAGCAACACGCAAACTTCCTGCTGGCCCTGATTTACTACAATGTGCCCAACTTTCAACAGGAGGTAATCCATGTTCTAGAATCATCCGTGGATCCCATTCTTGGCAGAAAGGTCTTAAATCAAAATATCTTAACATATGTACATGGATGTCTCCATATAAATGGGCATGAGCTTCTTCAGAATCCAAAATCCTTAATAAAGCATATTCGTCTGATATTCTGTTTGCAGCCCAGTGATGTATACTTTCGGGATTCATATCTTGATTTGCATTTTCATCAACACCATATTCTAAAATAGCTTCATAATCCATTAATGGCATACCAATTCTAGTATATAACTTACGTTCATCCTCAAAATGTTGTTCAGATAATATTGAACATACAATCTCTCTGATATGAGGCCCTGATAAGAATCTAATTCCAGAAGATATGATCCTCCGAACTACTAATTCGGTTATCTTATCAGCATATTTCTGTTCTAATCCTGTTTCATTTATAAGACTTTGTTCAATCTTTATTGGATCAAATGGTGCAATATCACCTTCTGTTCTAAAAACTCTCGGTAATAATTTTGTTAAATATTTACGTCTAATCTTTTCAGCTTTTTTTTCATTTAATGATTTTGAATCTGATATCATGACCAATTAAAATCAACACCTTTATCAATTTATATATACATTTAACAATAAATTCGATTAATAGCCTCTTTTTAATTAAGAAATTTTGTCGGTGGTTTGAACTGAATGAAGAGAATTATTAATCTTTTATTATCGTTATTATTTTACCTCTTTTGATATAAAAATTTATTTATTGTTCCAATTTAAAGTTATTTTATTAACTCTTTATTTAATATTTGAAGGCTGTCTATTTAAATTACGAAAAAATTCATAATCCTTTGGAGTCTTTTCAATTTCTAATTTATCAAAGATTTAAATACACAGCACAGAAAATTATGTCGTAAAGATCACTAACACTTCCTTAACAATAAAAACTTTATAAGAAATAATCACAAGTATATTTAAAAAAAAAACTAAAGAGAAATTTTCGAAGATAATTATGCCAACTGTAAATAAAGAAAATATTCAACCAATTAAAGCCTTAGAAGGAGTATATCGAAAAACGTTAATTTATAATGATTCTTTAATGCTATGCTATTTTAATCTTGATAAAAATGCTGAAATACCTATGCATTCTCATAAAGAACACCAAATTGGTTATGTAATTAAAGGTAAATTAAAATTCCTCACAGAAAATGGAGAATTTATGGCTGAAAAAGGAGATAGTTATGTTTTTGAGTCTAATGAAAAGCATGGGGCTTTTGTATTAGAAGAATCAGAGGTAATTGATATATTTAATCCATCAAGGGAAGATTACAAATAATTGAAAATTAAAATTCATATCTTTGTGGAAGCAATAAATCATAAAGCTACCATTGATATATGGCAACTGCAAAAATTGCTAACATACAAAAGAAAAACTCCGCTAATAACCAATCTAGAAACAGTTGTCGTTTATTAGTTCTATTGTTTTTTATTTTTGAAGCCAAAGCAAAACTAATTGCAGAGTTTGTTCCAGTAAACACAATAATTGCAAATATACTTGCCCCCATTTCGAGATCTATAATTTCTAAAATATTATCTAAAACCATCCAACCACCTAAAAAACCTATTAAAGCTAGTAAAAAAAACCAGCCTGAAAACTGGATAATTTTTTCGAATTTAAGATCTAATTCCGAAATTGGAGATGAACTTAAACTCTCCTTTTTTTTAATTTTTGACATAAAAATTTAAACGGTTTACTTTTTATTATTTAAAATTCCATAATTCTTAATCTTTATCATTTAAAATATGTTTACATATTAAGGTCTATTTTTTAGGAATAATATTGCCTTAGCGATATCTCCATCACATTCTTTCAAAACTGATTCTGCTTCTTCTTTTTCCACATTAGCTTGTGTAGCAACTAGCATAATATCATTTTCTGTTATTGTAGGCTTTATCATAACTTCATTTTCTGTTTCAGCTATATTCTCACTACTTTCAATTTCAACAGCTTCAGGAGATACTTCCTCTCCTTGGCCAATCACTTGATAGATTTCTTGACCTGATTGTTTCATAAGAAAAACTTCGGGTTGTTCAATTATTAATGTCTTTTCAACACCCTCTATAATAACTCTTGTGGCATCAACTTGCTCCATGTCAATCCCTTGTTGTGACATTCTTCTTCGCATTTGTCTCGATCCAAATTGCTGCCCTTCTCTTTTGACAACAGGTTGAGGTCTTTTAGGTTTACTTTTTTCTTTATTCTGCATTTCTTTAGGTAATTTAACCAATTTTATTCACCATAAAGTTAATTGTATCTATACTTAAATAAAATATTTTGAGATTTAAATTTTTGATTTATGAACCCCTTTTCTTATATTTACAGCAATACCATTGGAAAAGGATTTTACATAGCAAACAGGAACCTTGAGTTTGCCCACACCTAATAATTCATCATTTTGGTTTACTACAATTACTTCATCTAATGGTCGTAATGTATCATCTATGTCAACAACATGCTTACAAAAAACATTTCTACCTTTTTTAATGAACTCAGAAATATCAGTTAATACAATAACTCTAAGTTTTGGGCTACTAGTATTATTAACTAATTTACTTGCTGAGAAAAGAGTGAACGTAAAAAAACCATTAGTAGGTCTTAAGGTAAGTAAAAGTTGATTATTATAGTAGATATATCTTATTTTATTAGTATTTTGCGATCGTTCAATAGTTATTTGAGTTATATCATCAAAAAGGATATCAGTAATATCTTTCCCAAACTGATAATCAGAGATTGCCTTAAGTTGTCTAAATCCCAATAATAAGTCTGTTTCCATTTAAAATTGAATAAAACTATTTTTTAATTAAAAGAAGTAAGTGAAATTTAAATAAGTTATGAGTAAAGTCGAGATTCTGCTAATTGATCTTTTACTTTATTCATTACTTTATCTATTGCATCGAAAAAATCCTTGTTAATTATTTTATCAGCATCCTTTCGGATTGCAAACATTCCTGATTCTGTACAAATTGCCTTTATGTCTGCACCAGTAGCTCCTTCTGTAAGCTTAACTAATCTATTAAATTCTATAGTATCCTCAATATTCAGATTTCTCGTATGTATCTTAAAAATCGCTTCTCGAGCGCGTTCATCAGGAATTGGAAATTCTATCATACGATCAAATCGTCCTGGGCGTAATAATGCTGGATCTAAAATATCTACTCGATTGGTGGCTCCAATTATTTTAACATCTCCTCTTTGTTCAAAGCCGTCCAATTCACTTAAAAGTTGCATCAATGTTCTTTGAACTTCTCTATCTCCTGAAGTAGCTATTTTAAGCCGTTGAGAACCAATCGCATCTAACTCGTCAATGAATAATATTGTAGGGGATTTTTCTTTTGCTAAATTAAAAATTTCTCTAACTAAACGAGCGCCTTCGCCAATAAATTTCTGAACTAGCTCGGAACCAATAATTCTTATAAATGTTGCTTCTGTTTCATGAGCAACTGCCTTTGCTAATAATGTCTTTCCTGTACCTGGAGGACCAAATAATAACACTCCTTTAGGAGGATCAATCCCTATCCTTTTAAACAATTCTGGCTTTTTCAATGGTAATTCTACAGTTTCTCTTACTTCTTGTATTTGTTCTTCTAATCCTCCAACTTCTCCATATGATATGTCTGGAATAGAATCGATTACTTCCATACCCTTTACAAAAGGATCTAATTTAGTAGGTAATACTTCCATAATCGCAAAAGTTCTTTGATTAAGAGCAACTCTAGTTCCTGGTGCCAATTTCTCGTTTTTTACTTTTCTACTTGTATTTACTACAAAACTGGGGCCAGTAGAACTTTTCACTATCGCTCTGCCTTTCTCATCCAAAAAATCTATAATTGTTGCTGATACTAAGGGAGGTTCCCTTAGTCTATCAATCTCATTTCTTAAACTATGTAATTCTTGTTCAAGTCTTAATCGTTCTGCATCTAATAATTGTTTTTCTGTTTCTAAATTTCTAAGTCTTTTCTCTAAATGCCTAGTATAAGTTATAAGATATTCTCCATCTTTGGATTCTTCCTTTTTTCTTTTTTCTTTAGTCGTAGTCAAAAAAAGTGTACCCCTTCTTTTGTTACTTTAATTTGTATTTTTGAGAAAATGCTTTAAATTATTAATAAACCTTTAACCATTTAAATTTAAGGTTAATTGTACTTTATTTCTTTAAAATGTCGATTTTTAAAAAATTTATAGATTATAAAATATAATGACAATAAACCGTAAATTATAAGAATATTTAATCAAATTGTATATATGTAAAATTAATCTTTCAATATATATTGTCTGGAGTATTTATATGCCGAAACCACGATATAATGAAATTGAAAAGGAATGTCCTTTATGTGGGAGCATAATTTGGGGTAAAGGACAAAGAGTTTTAATAGAAGGAGTTAAAATGACAGTTTGTCATAATTGTGCAAAAGATGGCATAAAATTACAAAAACTACCTCCAAGAATGCAACCAAGAAGCACAAATCTTAGCAATAGAAAATCTTCTCAAAAAAGAGAATCTATGAGAAAGGATCTCATTGATGACTGGCAGATAATACCTGACTATGCTCAAAAAATAAGAATTAAAAGAACTTCGCTTGGACTTAATCAAGATCAATTCGCTCAGAGATTAAATGAAAAACCTTCATTATTGAGGAGAATTGAAGCTGGAAAAGTAGAACCAACTATAAAATTGGCTAAAAAAATAGAAGATGTCTACAATATCAAAATCTTAAAAAAGTCAGATGAGATTGAAACCAATATACAAAATAGTAAATATATGAAAAAGTCAACAGGAAGTTCTCTTGGGGATATTGCTTTTATAAAGAAGAAGAAATAGCATTTCTTATCATTCTTAGATATTATTACTTCTTTTAATGATTCTAACAATTGCTGAATTATATACCCCAGAAAGACCTAATTCTTCTGGTTTATCAGGAATAAAAAAATTTGCATTTGCAGAACCTTTTAAGTCAGAGGATAATCCATGGTATATTAACGCAGTTCTAGACTTTAATATTGAAGATTCTGCTAACTTATATAATCCCTTACCAAATTCATTAGATACTATTACTTCAGAATCAATTTTTAATCCTATTCTCTCTATATCTCTAGGAGAAAGGTAAACTTTACTAAAATCATCTATATATTTTGAATTTAGAAGACCTAATTGAGAATGTAAAAAATGTGGGTGTGAAGGAGTAATAAGTTTAAACTCATCATTTTTTAGATTGGTTCTCCTTATTAATTCAGGTTTTTCATAATTAAAATGTGGGCCTATAGTTTGAATCTTATTATTGGGAGTAGGAAACTTTAAATCCTCAAATGGGACATCATTATTATCCAAAAACAAATAAAATCCTTTTGATTTGAGTTCTTTTTGAATGTTTAAAGGTAACATTTTGATACAATTTTTAAAAATTGTTTCTTCCGACTCCTGATAAAAATCAGATTTATCAAATCCTAGCTTTTTTGCTAAGAGTTGGAAGAATTCATAATTAGATACACACTCGTTATACGGACATGGACCTCCGATGTTAATAGATATACTCGGCACATAATAAGAAGAAATTAAATCACTTGATTCTAAATCAAATTTTGCTGGAATAACAATGTCAGCATACTTTGTCGTTTCATTCAAAAACTGTTCTATTACAATTATGTATAAATTCTTCTTTAATAATGCTTCTTTAAGTAAATTTTGATTTGGAAGAGAACTAGCTGGATTGAAATTGTAAATAAATAACAATTGATATTCTCTAGATAATAAATTAGAACCAAGATTTATCAGTGATATTTCTGGTATTTTTAATTTACTTTTAAAACCTGAAATATAATTTTGAATAGAGTTAATTAAAGGTTTTAAAAAATCACTTTGAGAATATATCAATCCTGTACCAGGCTTACCTAAATTTCCCAGAATTATTTGAATTAATGCTATAGATTTAACTATCCTCCCACCATAATAATCCTTTTGAACACCAAATCCAATATTAAATAAAGTATGATGTTTATACTCGAATAATAATTTAATAAATTCTTTAATTAGAGAGTAGGAAATTCCAATTTGACTTAAGAGATTTTCTTTGGAAATTTCTGCAACTTCTCGAAAAATTGATGAATATTGGTCAACATTTTGGGTCAAAAACTCTTTATCTTCAGCATTATGGGTAATAATTTCATGTAGAATTATTTTAACTAATAAATTTTCAGTTCCTGGAAAGATATGTAAAAAGCAATGGGCTTTTTCAGCAATCTTAGTCATACGAGAATCAACAACAATTAGCTTCACCCCTTTTTTTAAAGCTTTTTTAACTAGATAATATGCATGGTTATTACTTACTGATAGATTACTACCCCAAATTACCAATAATTTAGTTGCAGGATTTACTAATTGAAATGGGTTTGTGGTAGAATAGGTACCGAATAATTGTTTTAAACCTGCACAGCCTCCTTCATTACAAATTCCCCCATTTGTAATTGTTGCACCTATTTTTCTAAAAAACCTTAACGGTGCATACTGTGAAATCAAACCTGAATTGCCAGAATAAAAAGTTCCTAAAATTGAATTGCAATTGTTATCATTACATATTTGAATTATTTTTTTTGAGATTATGTCCAATGCACTATTTAGTGATATTTTTTTGAAATTATTTTCAGATTTGGGTCCAGTTCGTAATAATGGATGTTTTACTCTTAATTGATGATATACTAAATCCTCCCTAGATTTAAACTTTGGACAAAAAAAACCATTAGTAAAAGGATGTTTCTTCATAGGAAGAGCATATAAGAATTTCTGTTCGAGAGCTTTATCATTCCATATTCCCTCAAATACACATGAACCATAACAATCCTTCGAACATGTTCCAACTCTTTTTTTTTCAAAGATATTTATATCCTTCACGTTATCTAATGTTAAATTTAAAAATAGAAACTAAATTTCTTAAAAAATTATTATAATTTAATCAGAATCTTAATCAATTGTGATTTTAGTATTTTGTATTAAAGCAATCTTTTCCTTTAGGAATTCAATGATATGCTGATTATCTTGAGCCTCAAGGGGACCTCCACATTCAGGACATCTAAAATTAAGCTCAAAGGCTTCTTCGAAATTATATTTAATATTAGATTCTTCACAATTCATACATACAAAGAAATAATTATTTTGTTCGAAATCTAATCTATCTCTCAATTTTCCTTCGATTAGTTTCTTTTTCTCATGAAGTATTTCCTCAAGTAAATCAAATTCATGCCACCAATAATAAATAAACCATCCAGTAGATTTATCTCTAATACGTCTAAATTGAGCAAGCTTTTCAGAATATAATTTATAAAGCGTTTTCCGGACTGTATTCAATTTTAAGATTTCAGAATCTTCTGGCTCAAAATCGATACCTTTTCCTCCAATTCGATCTTTTATGTTTTCAGTGATATCTTCATCAGTAATATCTTTTGATTCAGACTCAATTAATTCAATTCCAACATATATTGCGATTTCACCGCCTATGATATATAAAAAAGATTTTAAAAAGGGATCCAATTCTGTAATTAAAATTTGCCTCTTTTAGTTTTAACTTTAGTATTCATATACTTGATAAAAATTAAATTTTTCTGAAAAAAATGCAAAATTTACTGACTTTATTCATTACACAACAATCGAATATTGATTTTCAACTATTTCATCATCAATATCAAGAGTTCGAAGTAATTTACCTTTTCGGATTGCTAATATTCTCAATAATCTCGAATCTTTAACATTTTTAGGGATTTCTATATCTGTTATTTTGTAATTATTAAAAATTGTTATTGATTTCCAGTTTTTAGGGATATTAGATCTAAAATCAGGTAGAACATTTTCTAATATGCTATTGAGATTGCTTTCAGTATTATTGAGATAACCAGTACAAAACTGAATCCTCTTACTAACATCATCATCCTCCACCTTCTTTTTTGATGGTTGAGGTATATTTTTCTTAGTAGTAACCTTACAATTTGGATTTAAATTGAATGATATAAGAAAATAACTATTTTCACGTAATGTTTCAATACTTTTTAATAGGGATTCTTTTGTTACACTATCGATAATCTCTGCTTTGAAATTTTTGGTTTTCCCAGTCGATTCTTTAAGATCCCAATTAAATCCTAATTTATTAATTATTCCACTGATATCTCCTCCAGTGATTAATCTCCCTTTAATTTCAAATTTTTGGTTTGGATTAGAAATACTTTTGGAAACTAATTCAAGGATTAAATCCTCGTATTCATGACTCCCTTTAAGGGTAATTTTGGATTTAGTTTGAGAAATCTTCATCGCAGGACCAATGAAATCTCCTCTTGAATACCTATAGAAGTGTCTATGAACATTTTTATAGTTTTTTGATGGATCTTCTAAAATAGGAGTTTCTACTAATAGTTTTAAAAAATGCATCTTCATTCTCTATGTAATTTTCCTAATTTATTATTCTGATTTTATTTAATTAATATCAAAAGATTATAATTATAAATTTTATTCATTAATAAAGTTAAAAAAAAATGAAACATATCTAAAAATACTGATAATATAAAAATATTTAAGACTATGGCTGATGTTCCATCTTTAACGTTATGGGTATTTGGTTGGATTTTTCTAATCATAGGATTGATCTCATTAGCAGTATTAATATTGTACACTAAATATGGAAGAGAAACTTCAATTCGACTCTCTATTCTTAGTATTATAGTTTCTGCTATTTTTCTTGCATTTGCAGTTCATTTTATACTTCTTTCATTTGGGTTATGAAGATAAGATTTCTAAAATTTTATATAATAAATTCATTGATTTATTTTTTGTAGTCTTAATCATATAAAAATAAGATTTCAATTAGATAGCATTTTTTCTCATTTTTTATTCAATTTCTCAATATTTAAAAAAGAAGAAAAGTTTTCATCTAATAATTATTCTTTTATCTTCAAGAATAAGGAGATTAAAATGTTTTTTCAAATGGATCCTACCGTCCTTTTTATTTTATGGTTAATTCTTGCTACTGTAATTGTTGCTTTGATTCTTTATATAGCCGTATTACTTATAGTATCAAAAACTAAAGCTTCAGATAAAAAGTTTTTAATAATTCTTTTAGCTTTTATCTTTGTTCTCGTAATTCCACTAGTTTTAGGAGCAATCGGTGCCGTTTTTGCAATTTTTAATGAAATTCCTTGGAGTGATGGGAATTATCTAACACTTCTGATACCAATTATTGGATTTTTAATAATACTAGTGTTGGTTAAATTTCTTTTAGATGTTAGTTGGGAACAAGCTTTATGGATATCCTTATTGACATTGTTTGTGCTATTTTTACTATATACATTAATACCTGGACTTGCTAGCTTTCTTGGATTTGTTATATAGCTTGAAATTAGAATTAAATCTAAATCAAAAATTTTTTTCTTTTATTTTTGAAAACTTGTATTAGATTATTATTTTGCTAAATCAAAAAGAACTAAAAAATAAAATTTAATTTATTATATTTTTTCTTTTAATTTAAGTCTTGGAGCAAGTCCTAAGCTCATCATTTCTTGTAATAGTAATTTGAACGCATAAGAACAAACTACTTTCGAAATAATAGTACCTTCTCCACATACAGGACAATAGCGTTTATCTCGATTTCGATCATATACTGCTAAAAGACCGCATTTCTCGCATACTAAGATAACAGTTCGATCCGATTCATCCAATAATCTCTCTTTTAACAGTAATGCTGATCCATGCCCTACTAAACAATCTCGTTCCATTTCTCCAAATCTTAATCCACCTTCACGAGCTCTCCCTTCTGTGGGTTGTCTTGTCAAAATCTGGACTGGACCTCTTGCTCTTGCATGAAGTTTATCTGCTACTAAATGGTATAATTTTTGGTAATATATCGGAGCACAATATATTCCTGCCTCATATTTTTCTCCTGTAATCCCATTATACATTACTTCTCTTCCGTTAAATTCAAAACCTGCATTAACTAATTGTTCTTGAAGTTTAGTAATATCAAGCCATTCAAAAGCAGTCGCATCTCCTAATTTCCCTGTAGTACACGCAATTTTCCCACTAATTCCTTCAAAAAGTTGACCTAGAGTCATTCGGGAGGGCATAGCATGAGGATTTACAATAATATCTGGTATTACACCTGATGCTGTATATGGCATATCTGCTTGCTCTACAACCAATCCTAATACACCTTTTTGACCATGTCTCGAAGAGAATTTATCTCCTAATTCTGGAATTCTTAAATCTCTAACTTTTATTTTAACCAACTTATTGCCATCTACAGTTTCCGAGATAATGACAGTATCTACAATTCCTTGTTCGTTATGGCGCATATTTTTTGAAGTTTCACGTCGATTAGGCTGCATAAGCTCAAATTCTTCATATGATTTTATGAACCGAGGTGGTGATGTTCTTCCAATTAATACATCTCCTCCATTAACTTGAGTCTCAGGTTCTATGATTCCATCTACTTCTGACAATAATCTATAAGATTCAGCAGATTTGAATCCACGAACTCCTCGTTCTGGGATCTCAAATTTATCAACCTCTCCACCAGGATATTTTCTTTCTTCAGCATCATAGGTTCTAAAAAAGTGACTTCGTGCCAATCCTCTCTCAATTGAAGCTTTATTAATGATAATTGCATCTTCGATATTAAAACCCTCAAAACTCATCATGGCAATTATAAAATTTTGCCCAGCAGGTCTCCTATTGATCCCAATAATCTCCATCGGGCTAGTTTTAACTAAAGGTTGTTGAGGATAGTGTAGAGTATGACCTCTAGTATCTAGTCTTAAATGCATATTTGCTGCGAATAACCCTAGTGCTTGTTTTACCATTCCAGCTTCATATGTATTTCTAGGAGATTGATTATGTTCAGGGAAAGGTATAATAGAAGCACATATCCCTAGAATAGCTGCTGGAGAAATTTCTAAATGAGTGTGCTCTGCTGTAATATCTTCTTCAAACATTGCAATATAAGCATTTTCTTCCTCCTCCGCATCTAGATATTCAATGACTCCTTTTGTTATCAAATCAGACCAAATAAATTTTTTCTGTTTCAATTTCTCAATATCTTCTTTTGAAACTAAGAGGTTCTTATTTTTCAAAACAAATAAAGGTCTAGTTGCTCTTCCAGCGTCACAGTTTATTTGGATTTCTTTAGAATCATGATAATAACCTATATTTACATGCTGTCCGATTTCACCTTTCCTTCGCTTCTCTCTAAGTTGTCGTATAAAAGGATTATGTTGTTGATGTATACCAACCAATTTACCATTCAAAAAGACCTTTACCTTATCTCCTCTTACATTCTTAACTTCATTGATTGGAATTACTCCTAGATCAATTAAAATGTTTTCAATAATTCTTTCATCAGTTCCTACAGAAATTATAGATGCCAATCCAAGATTCTTAACTAAACCACAATTTGGTCCTTCTGGAGTTTCTGCAGGACATATTTTACCCCACTGAGTTGGATGTAAGTCTCTAGCCTCAAAGTGTGGTTGACTGCGGCTTAAAGGTGATATAACTCTCCTTAAATGACTTAAAGTTCCAACATGATTTGTTCTGTTTAAGAGTTGACTAACTCCAGCCTTTCCACCCACCCAATTTCCAGTAGCTAACGCATGTCTAATTCTTTCGGTGATTACATCTGCTCGTACTGCTGTTTTTATATTAGGAGCTCTACCACGAACAGCAGTTCTTTCTAATTGATATTTTATATCTTTAACAAGATTTAAAAACGCAACTCGAAATAATGAAGTGAATAATTCTCCTGCTAATTTTAATCTCTTATTAGCATAATGATCTTTATCATCAGGTTCTCGTAATCCTAGAGCAAGTTCCATAACTTTTTGTGCCATCTGGCCTAAATAATAGGCTTTTTTAATTCTATCTTCCTCTGCATTACCAATATGAGGCAAAAGATATCTATCTAAAACTTGAAGTGCTCGCCTAATACGATAATCCTTAGTCTGTCCGATTGCAACTCTCTTTCCTATATAATCCAGTGCATTTTGCTGAGATTTTTCTGGATCTTTTAATACCTGGATCTCAGAAGCCACATCAATAACAGGTATTAATTCTTTTTGAATTTCATCATTTTCTGAGATTGCCTCAAAAATCTCTCTATCAGAATGTAGTCCTAAAGAACGCATCAAAATTGCTAATGGTATTTTTCCTGGAACTGATGGAAAAGATACCCTAAGATTTCCGTCTTTCTTCCTCTCGATGGTAACAGGTGCTCTAAAACCGCTTCTTGTTGAAAATACTTTAGCTTGATGTGTCGCACTAGAACTTCTACTAGCCTCTTCCGCTAAAATTCTATTAGGCGCAAGATCTTCTTGTGTAACAAGAACTCTTTCAGTCCCATTGATTATAAAATAACCACCAGGATCTAGTGGATCTTCACCCCTATTAATTAATTCTTGTTCAGATAAGCTTTCTAAAGGACATCGACAGCTTTTTAACATAATGGGAATCTTACCAATATAGATATCCAATGTTTCTTCAGCTTCTTCTCTCTGGGTTCGTTCATCGATAGTTATTGGAGTCATTTCTAAAGTAATATCTGCAGCGTAACTTAATTCTCTGATTCTTGCTTCTATCGGAGTAATCTCCATAGTTGCTCCATCTGCTTCTCTTACTTTAGGTACACCTACGGTTATTTTCCCGAATTTAATTTTAAAACCAGGAATATCAGGAATTACTTCACCAGACTCATCAACAATAACCTGCATCTCTTCTTCAATAAAGTTATTATAGGAATCTAAATGCTGACGTACTAATCCTTTTTCATCAAATAAGCTTTTCAAAATGATCCATTTATCTTGATTTGATAATTTCTCAGAACTCAAAATATATTGTACCTTTTTTCTTTATTTTTCATAAATAAGTTTATTAAACCTTTTCCTTTTTTACATAGCGAAAATAATTAATATATTTAACAGTAGTATTGGAATCTCGCATTACTTTTATGATATCTCCTTCTTTTGCCCCAATAGCAATTGCAACAGGATCTTTCTCAAATATTTGAGGTAAATCATTTATGTCAATATGATACTTCTCTAAAAGATCCACGGATTCTTGTTTTGTTAATAGAATATGTTTAGGTACGAATTTATGAAGTAATACGTCTATTCGTTTTTTTTTTGTCAAGGAAAAATCCTCACTTTTTACGAATTATAATTAGTGAAATGATAACAATCTAAAAAATTTTTTCATTTTTTCGTCATTGTTTTCATAATGACGAGATTTTTCTCATTTTATCATTGATAAAAACATCGAAAAACCCAATATCCACTTCTTTTACATAGAACATCAATCTTCTCATCGGGAAATGTATCCTTAAAATATTTTAAAATATAAGGAGCACCCATTTTTTTTCTAATTACAAATTGAAAAGAACCATTAGGTTTTAAATAACTAAGAATTTCACCTAGTAATTTTAGGAAATTTTTACGGCCTTGACGTAGTGGAGGATTCATATAAATCCCATCAAATTTCAAACCCTTTCTTGTAATAGGTTCAAAATAATTACCAGACATAACAATCATATTTTTGGTTTGATCTGGCAGATTAATCTTGACATTTTCTTTAGAACACCAAACAGCTCTTTGATTAATATCAATTAGATAAATTAAACTTTGAGGTGATTCACGCCCAATAACAATACCAATTGCTCCATAACCACATCCTAGATCAAGAAAAGTACCGGCATCCTTAGGAATATACATGTGTTCTATCAGAACTTTAGTTCCTAAATCAAGCTTATTATATGAAAAAACGCCTGTGATAGTTTTAAAAATATAAAGATGTTTTCTTAAGCTTTCTGAAATTGTATGAATTTTAACCTTACCATCAGGAAATTTACTATAATAATGATCTCTATTGTCCTCCATAATTAAAAAAAGGTTTTTATTAAGCTATTTCTTATCATTCCAACGAGGGTATATTCCTCTTTCCATGAAAATCTTGTTAGTTCTAACAAGTATTCCTGATTTAGCCTTATAAATTTGAAATGCATCCTTGATTGCCACACCAAAACCAATAAGTTCCTTTTTTAGAGTCATATAAGCAACTAACATATTTTTTTTAATTCTAGCATCAACATAACAAACACCTGCTGCCGCTAAATCTGCTCCATGACACAATGCATCTACGGCTGTATCTCTTATATAAATTTTAGGCAAATGAGAAACCATCTTTTCCATTGGAAAAATAATTTTCTTTAAAAATTTATCATCTTCTTCTTGTTCATAAATTGTGAAAGCATCTTTTAAATTCTGCAACGTTATTAAATTATCACTCTCTTTAAAGTTTCCTACCCTAGTTCTTCTAAGTTCAAGCATATGAGCCCCAGAACATAATGCTTCTCCAATATCAAAACAAAATTTCCTTATATAGGTTCCTGCTTCACAACCTATACGAAATAGAACATGATTGTTGTTTACCTCAAGAACTTCACAATAATATATCTCTCTTATGCGTAGTTTTCTAACGACTGAAGATTTTAACGGAGGTCTCTGATAAATCTTTCCAGTAAATAATTTAAATACTTTTTCGATCCGTTGTTGTTTTTCTGGAGTATGCAAATACATTACTCCTACATACTCTTTCCCAGCATTTAATAATGCTGATAAAACTCTTGTAGCTTTTCCTAGAGCACAGGGTAATATGCCTGTTACTTTAGGATCAAGTGTTCCTCCATGTCCCGCGTTAGGAATTCTTAATATTTTTCGAATCCATGAAACAACTTCATGACTAGTAGGACCACTTGGCTTGTCAAGATTTATTACTCCATAATCTAAAAGAGTTCCAATATTTCTTCTTTTTGGCTCACAACCATAATTTGGGTTAGTATTATCTTGAGACTTTACTAATAATTGCTCTGGTTCATCTGAAGGTAATTTAAAAGACGTATTTTCCATAATTAAATCTAATGAGAGAAATATTTAATATAAAATAAATTAGAACCTCTCATAAATTTTACTTAATAATATAAATAGTATTAAAGACACTAATTTTTTTGATTAATGATAAAAGATGGCGGGCTATAGGGGAATTGAACCCCCGACCTTTCTTTTTAAGGGAGAAACTCCCATAAATGTCAGGTTAAAAGCCTGCTGCGCTACCTGCCTGCGCCAATAGCCCGGAAGATAAAATTAGATCAGTAAGCGTGAATTGTATAAGTAAATCAATAATAATATAAAAATTTTTTTTAAATCATCGTTTTTCCTCAAAGTTTATAAATATCTAATAAAAAATCGCAGCTTCTAAGCCTTTTCCCTGAAATGCTCAAATCCATAATTCTTTATTTGCTTTCTTACGCCTTCTTTAGAAATAAATATACCCTTCTCTGAAATTGCTCTTCCTATTTCAAAAATATTCCCATTATTTGATTCTATTACTTTTTGGGCGTTATCAATATTTTTTGGATTTATAGTAAAGATATGAATGAATTCTTCACCACCATTCAACACTAAATCTTCTATTGATTTATTGAATTCTTTAGAGTATTTGACTGCTTCATTTGCTATCAAATTACTATTAAAATCAATTTCAAATCCTAAATTTGGATTCGATATAATCAAATCTTCCAAAGATTTATATAATCCATCAGAAGAATCAATACTAGCGGTAGCTAAGGCTCTATCCGATAAGATCTGTGCTTCTTTACCTGATATTTCCGGTTCTAGAACACTTTTTATTGAATTCTGATATTCCATATATTGTTTAGGATTTCCCTTCTGGTTAATTAGGATATCAAAACCTACACCAGTTAACCCAAATTTATTATTTGCCACTAAAATATCCCCTACTTGAACACCCCTTCTATAAATTATAGCTAAAGGATTTTTAAATCCAAAAACAGTTGGATTTATGATTAATTCCTGGGATTCATTAATATCTCCACCGATATAATCCATCTCATATTCTAAACTACATTCAATAATACCATTTAAGAGATCAGTAAATTCTTGTGTTTTCAGATTTTTAGGTAGACCCAGAGAAATAATTATCGATGTTGGTTTTACACCTTTTACGACTATATCACTAATATTCATTATAATAGATTTTCTCCCAATTTGAAAAAAATTCATAAAATTGGGCACATCACTCGTTGAGACCAACATATCGGTATTTATAACCAATTTTGCCTTATTATTTCTATGAGAAATATCAGCAAAAAAAGAATCATCGCGTAATAATACTTTTCCAGTTTTCTCGAATATTAGTTTCTCGATTATATCTATTAATTTAGTTTCTCCTAAGTTTCCTATTTGAAGATTATTATTCATTAAATAAAGTTTAAAATTTCTTTATAATTACATTTTTTGAAGAATCTCATATTTTTAAAAGTTCTCTGCCTCTGTGGCTTAGTGGTATAGCGATTGATTCGTAATCAAATAATCAAGTAAATAATTCGATTAGATGAATAGGTCGGGGGTTCAAATCCCCCCAGAGGCTTTAATTATACATCCTCAGTAAACATAAAGCGTTTAATCATTTGTAAAGCAAGCATTTTAAATGCATCATTGATATTTTCTCCTGTTTTTGCGGATGTTTCGATATAAGAAAGATTTAATTTTTTCGCGAGTTCTTGTCCTTCCTCACTTGTGATAACACGCGATTCTGATAAGTCTATCTTATTTCCTACTAGAATTAATGAAATATCTGGTGAAATATTTTTAATATCCTTAAACCAGTTCTCTAGACTATCTAAGGTCTCTTTTCGAGTAACATCATAAACTAAAATCCCTGCTTCAGCATTAGCAAGATATGTTTGTCTTACACGGGCAAACTGTGATTGACCCGCTAAATCCCATATAACAAAACGGACTTTTGAATCTAGTCCTTGAAATTCACACTGCTTTTTCATAATTGAGGTTCCTATTGTGGATTTATAATCTGATAGAAATGAATCCTCAACGAAGCGGTGGACCATACTTGTTTTTCCAACAGCACCTTCTCCACCAAGAATTAATTTATATGCATATTCTCCTGATTGGATCTTAATTTTTTGAAGAGTATCAATCTTTCTTTCAATATTTTGAGTTCCTCTTTCAGGTACTAATTTTGGGATCACAGGGCTAACTGTTCGCCCATCAAATATTCTAGCTATTTTTTCCGCTGCTAAGTAAGCGTAAGGAAAAACAGGATCAACCATAGCAACCGATTTTAAAACAGTAACAAAAATCGCTTCTGGTCCGGCTTCACAAAATATGAAACGTTGTTCCTCAGTATCAAAAGTTCCTGTTCCAAAAGAACCAGAACTAAACTCTTCTGTGATTCTAGTTAAAACAGGTTCAACTAATGCACTTACACCCCCAATTACATCTTCTTCTACATGAGTTTCAGAAGATCCTTTTAAAGCTGACATTACTAATCCTTCTCTATTTACAATAAGAGTGGCAATTAAATTTTCTCCTACTTCTTGCTTATACCATTGAAGTAACGCTTCAAGCTTTTTTCGATCGACTGACAATAGTTCACTACCTAGAATCTATGTTAATTGATGTATTAAATAATAACTGAGATATATTTATTAATAAATAATTGGTTTGCTATAAAAATTTATAGAAAACTAAAACCTCCAATGAACTTTATTTATAAATATGGCTTATTATTTATACAAATTTTGTTAGGCATATAAACAAAATTAGGTTAAAGTTGAGAAAAACCTTTAAAAATTATTTTCATTATCAATATTCAATAACTCATTGCATACTGCAGGAGTTGCCAAAATAAAACGTAATTCTGCGTTAATGGCTAAGCTTGGTCTAAGGCGCTAGAATATTGCAGATTTATTCGCTTATGGCGTAACTGAGGCTCTAGTGACATAGGTCTTCGACAGAAACTCTACGTCGACCTAAATTCGTGGGTTCGAATCCCACCTCCTGCACATTTTCTTAATTATATTATCAGAATTCTTCTTCAGTGAAGATAGAATAATACGGTTTTTTTGTGTTTTAATATTCGAAATCACTGGTTTGTTACCTAATATTTTGATTTTTTTTATTTCTATAAAATGAGAATTTAAATTAGTATTAATTCTCTTAAATAAATAGAAGAATATAAAGAAAAATTTAATATGACTATGGTATCAAGTTTGGAATTATTTCATGGATCAGATGTGATAGAACATGTACACTCACTATCTTTTAACAGAACAGCCTCATCTACGGGAGAAACTGAAGCAACAAATTATATAGAACATCAATTAGTAGAAAATAATATTAAACCAGAAGTTGAACATTTCAATTGGACTGGTCCAATGAGGATATTAATGAGAACTAGTTATGTTCTGCTCCTAGTATATTTATTACTATTTCGAATGTTCCTAATTGTGATTGCATATTTTGTAATAAAAAATATGTTTGAAAAACTCCGAAAAATTACTTTCGTAAATAAAGAACAATCTAAGAATATCTTTACTCTAATCCCTGGAAAACAACAAACAACAAATAAACCGGTGGCCATAATATCTGCACACTACGACTCAATTTCAACGAACTTACCTTATAGGTTACAAGTCGTCATATTCTTCTTATATAGGTTGATAGTAATTTTTTATGCTTTAATTATAGTTATATTTTCTTTTATTTTCCTTCTCGACTATTTTAATATAATCAGTCTCACTAATTTCATCGTCCTTTTAATTATTTTCACATCTATTGGTGGTGTATTTATTTCAATTCCAATCGTATATTTAGTATTTATAGAACGTGAATCATCAGGATCGATTGATAATGCTAGCGGAGTTGCAATATCAATTGAATTAGCAAAAATCTTCAATAAATATCCTCTTGAAAATATGGATGTCCTTATCTTATGGTGTGGAGCAGAAGAATGGGGTATGAAAGGCTCTAAAAAATTTTGTAAAAAGCACCTGAATAGCCTTGCAAAGAAATATGATTTTACTAGATCGTTTAATATTAATATAGATATGGTAGGGACATATGTAGGGCTTCTGAATAAATCTGGATTAATAATACGAAGAAAAATTAATAGAAATTTGAATGATATTTTTAAGGTAACAGCAGATCAACTAAAAATACCATTAAAGATGCATAGTAAAGCAATTAAACCAAAAAGTGATTATAAAATGTTTGAAAAATATGGTAAAAGGATAAATAGTAGATTTCAAGTAAGCATGTTTCATTCTGCTAGAGATTCGAAATATATACATTCTTTAAGAGATACTCCTGAAAAGTGTTCTGAAGAAAATTTAAATGGATGTTTGAATATTTGTCATCAAGCTTTAAGAAGTATTGATTTAAGTTATTAAAAAAAATCAGACAATTTATGTTGTTTAATTTTTGGATTATTTGTTAAACTTTCTACGTATTCTTCGATTAATTGCATTCTTTGTCTTGTATAATTATCTAAATCAAAATCATTACATAATCTTATGGCGCGAGGAATGTATTTTTCAATGCTGCCACGATTTACTGTTAGAATAATTCTATTCCCACACTTAGGACACTTTCCACTATTCAATAATGGAGGACGTCTGAACTTTTCATTGCATTTAACGCATCGAAAATTCTGAACTGCGAATTTTCTTAAATTACCAAGAATATCAGGGTTGAAATGGGTAGTTAATATCTTTTCAGCTACTATCTTTGCTTTTACTGACTTGATAAGCTTAGCTAAATGAAGCTGAGCATCAATTTTGTCATCCATTGTTTCATATAATTTATATGCGCTGGTTGTTGGGCCATCATTAATATCATTAGTAGGTATATTATAATTAAGCTGTTCATATTGTTCAGGCGTTCCTAACCGACTTTTTACTAAATTCATTATTGAATCAATTTCAGATGGTGCACAAAATCTCTCTGTTGATTCATAAAATTCTAATGGATACCTAACTAAAGTATCTAAGTTATGTGCTTCGACATCAATTTCTTTTGGATCAATTTTAGTACCAATTACTAAAGTTGCATCCATTCTACCACCAATTTTACTAGGAAGATAATGTCTTGAGAAGTTTAACAGAGGATCTAAGAGTAGCATTACTCCATCCTCATCTCCGTCACAATTTCTTCTTTTTGCTGCATGCCAATAAGGGTGAGCATATATTGATCTAGCATGTGTAAATCCGATTATTCTACCAATGATTCCCGCACTAGTATGAGGTGCTAACCCTACAACTAGATGTCCAATTAAATCTTCTCTAAATTTAACTTTGTAAAACCGTTCCATTTTATAAAATAGTTCCAATTCATCATCTAAAAAATTTGCAACCTTTAGGAAATATTCTGCGCAGTCATCTGAAAGGATAATATCTTGCACTTTCATTTCTAAAATCTGATTATCGTTTTTCAGAGGTTGATTATTGACATCATATTCATAACCCATGCTTTTTAATAATTCAACTGATACACCAACTTCTTTTGGTTTAAAATGAGTCAGAGGTATATCCGTAGCATCATACCTAATCTCTGCAGTTTTATAAACAAATACATCATTTTTTGCTCTTAGAATTCCTTTCTCTAAAGGCTCAGGAACTTTATATTCGTTACTGAGTCCAATAATGCCTTTTAATTTTGCAGGTAAAGATATACCAAGTGATTTAAGAACAGAATCTACATGATTTTTAATATTAAATTTTAGTTCATGCGACGTTTTCAGCGGTTCTTGACACTTTATACACCTTTCTTCAAAAGTAGGATAAAGAATTTTGCATTTAGAACATATTTTTTGAATCTCAGTATGACCCCCACATTCATGACAAGTATTAAAGATGGTTGAAGTTCCACAATTTGTACATTTTTTTCGGCATACATCAATTTTAATCTTCCCTGTCTCTAATCTATTTTGTTTACTTCCGAAATCAAAGGATTTTTTCTTTTTTTGTGCGTTTTCATTAACACTTCTAGCACTGAAAAGAAGCGCTTTTTCAAGTAACCTTGAACTCCCAACAACATCACTTAATGGAAACAAAGCATGCACTCCTTTCATACTTTTTCTCTCAGACTTCTCAGGCCTGCCCATTCTTGACCCCATGTAATATGGTGCTTTATTTTTTATCTTCAATGAAGATAATCTATAAAAATAACTAAAAACATCATCGTCTCCATCAATCTTTATTGGTTTTCTCTCTTCTAAATTAAATATTAATTTAAATATATAACTCCTTTTCTTGCTTAAAATGATTTTATTATCTTTTACTCGATGAGGAATAAATGCTTTTTCTAGTATTTTTTTAATACTTCTATCATACTTAAAAGTAATTCTCTGTTCTGCTTCAGAAAAATTCTTAATTAAAATGCTTCGGAATAATGTCAATTCCTCTATTTTTAAGTTACCCCAAAAATCTAAATATGAGGGGTGTAAAGGAACATTATATTTCTCTGAAATTTCAATAGCTTCCTCAACACTAGGAATGTTTTCAAATGGATTTTTGATAAAAGACCTAATTCTTTCATCAATTTTATCCAAATTATTAATTGATTTTGCTAAATCTAATGTCCACCACTCCTCTACATATCCAGAAGGGATTAAATTGTGGTTATTTTCAGCAAATTCACCATAACCAAACAATAAATCCCCCAGAAATAAGATCTTTTTGATTTCAGGAAAAATATGTTTAGCTTTTTTAGCGCTTCTTACTTTAACCACATTGCCATTCTTTAGCTTTACTATTGGTGGTTCGATGGAATCTACTGGGCACACACTAGTACTTTTTCCTGGGCGTTCAGTTCTTAATTGAGTCCCAATTGCTATGAACTCATCTAAGATTTTCATAGTAGCTGGATGTATACCAGCAGCAGCTAAACCTGTATTCCTCGATCGCCCATATCTTATTCTATGACCCCCTATCTTAGAAGGATCGCTAAACACCGGACGTCCAGCAATAATATCCGCCATATATTTAGAATTTGGAAGGACTTTTTCTTCTATCTTTACTTTAATTATTTCATTATTTTTTTCTTGATTTTGGGCAATTTTCTTTAAATCTGAAAGCCAATCCCAATCTGATAAATTCATTGTTTTGGCAATTTTTAGCAGTTTTGGAGCCTTCAAAAGAATTCCATCATTCAAAACAAGACATGCGCCACCTCTTACATGGTTTGTTTCAATGCGGGGTAGATCTCTAAAAGCAGAGACTTCTTCGTCTTCTGTTGAATCTCCATTTATTTCTACCGGTAAATGACTAACTGCATGTCTTATTTCGTTATTAGAAGATGGATATTGTAAATGTACTATTCTATCATATAGTTTGACCTCTTCAACATATCTCCCAATCTCTGCCTCAGAAGCTTCATATTTGGGAATGTTTGTTTTTTTTCTTACATAGTCTGCAATTAAAACACATAATGCTGCGGTGGTCCCTCCTGCAGCTCTAATTGGACCAGCAAAATATAATGATAAATATTTTTTTCCAAATGTATCTTTTCGAATTAAAATTTTTGATATTCCTTCAAGTGGGGCACTTACCACTCCCATCGTTTTGATTGCTAGTCCAACTCTTATTGCTCGATCAACTCGAGCTTCTAGAGATTCTAAACGCCCAATCTTTTTATCTAAAATATCAGCAACTACTTTAAAGACTAATTGATCTTCAGTTAAACCTTTCTTTTTTAAATCTCTTATTACTTCAGCAACGCCCTTTGGTCCTACTAATTTTTCAACTCTACCAGCTAAATCTTTTGCTTGTGGAGATTCTATATCCAATTCAGGATCTAATCCCAGTTTTCTTGCTTTTCTAGCAATTGAGTAACATTCATCAACTTTGTTTTGAATTGACTCAAAGTAAAACTCCATTCCCTTACTCATTTCTGACATGAAAAAACCTATTTTTTGCTCTCAAGAAAAATTATTAAATTGAACGTTTGTGTTATTATACTATTTTTACAGAATTTAATTAAATTCATTTATTAATCAGCTATTTCTTTTAAAAATTTAGAGAGAATGCTAATTTTTTACACTCTCTTGGTATAAAAGGAAATTTGTTTTTCCTTTAATAACAAATGATTTAATTTAATTGCTCTATAAATTTTATAATTCAATTTTAAACTTTAGAACATTGAAAACTCAAATTCTTCATCAGAAGAAAGAAATTATTAAAGAATTTGTAAATTCTGGGATTAATGTTACTCCTTTAATTTTGGATATTTTATTGAATTTAGATGACCCATTAAAAGTAGTAAAAGAGATTGTTAAAAATGTTAGTTTCCTTCCAAATTTTAAAGGGCACCTTACAGAAGAGATAGTAGAAAAAATATCAAATAAAGAATTGCAGAAATCATTAAAATCGGTTTTAATCAAAAAGATACAATCAATATCTGCTCAGGAAAACTTTATTGAAGAAAATGAAAAGCAAATATTAAAATCAACAGACAACGCAACCTTAAAAAAAGTTGAACAGCAAATTTCTGATAGAGTTGATAATACTGTTGAATTCGAACATCAAACATTAGCAAAACAAGAAGTTTTAGATGATTCTTCTATTTATCAGAATAATACAAAGATACCTATGAAGAATAAAACTAAGAGAGTAATTATAGAAGGATCGAAATCTTCACTCACTTATCATCCTATTGCGAAGGAAATTAAATTTTCTTGTGAAGTTTTAAAGGATCCTACAGGAAAACTCTACACAAATGGAGATTATGAAGATTTTTATAATTTAACCCAAGATAAATTCAATAAACTTCGTAAACTAATGAGAAAAAGACCTGAAGTTCTTTCAGCAAACAATATTAGCAATATTTTGAGATTAAATAATAAAATTGAAGTTTCAGTTATTGGATTAGTTAATAGTATTCGAAAAACGAAAAATGGTAATATTTTCATTGTATTGGAAGATTTAACAAATTACATGAACGTTATTATTCATAAAAATCTTGAAAACCAAGATATTGTTAAATTAGCTGAAACTATCCTCAGTGATCAAATGATTTATGTTGAGGGAACTTATAATCCAGCAGAGAGAGGAAAGAGTGGAATTCTTTATGGTAGTTACGTTTCTAAAATAGACATTCCAAGAGATTATAAACCAAATTTATCTCCTGATCCTGTGTCTATAGCTTTAATATCTGATACACATATTGGTAGCAAAGAATTTGAAGAAAAATTATGGACAAGATTTATAAAATTTCTAAATGGTAAAATTGGAAATAAAAATCAGAGAGAAATGGCCGGAAAGATTAAATATATCATAATTAATGGTGATTTGGTTGATGGTATTGGAGTTTATCCAACACAAAAGAGTGATCTCATTATTTCAGACATATACGATCAATTCAAAAAAGCTTCGGAACTACTCTCCGGCGTCCCAGATTATATTAAAATATTTTATAGCTCAGGAAATCATGAACCTGTAAGAAATGCAATTCCAAGACCTGCGGTGCCAAAGAAATATTCAGCTGAACTTGAAAATATTGACATTTCATGCATCGGAAATCCTGCTATAGTAAAAACTCATAATGTAAAAACTTTAATATTTCATGGTGATAGTTTACTTGATTTAAATATGTTGATTCCAGGTCTAGAGAATGATAAACCAGTACAAACAATGATAGAATTATTAAAGTGTAGACATTTAGCTCCAATCTATGGGAAAAAGACGCAGATAGCACCTACTAATAAAGATTGGCTTGTTATTGACGATATCCCGGATATTTTTCACACAGGTCACATTCACATTAACGGAATGGACTATTATAATAACATAGCGTTAGTAAATTCAGGGTGTTTCCAATCTCAAACAGAATTTATGAATTCTCTAGGTATTCATCCCACTCCTGGTATTTTATCTATTATTGATTTAGATTCTTTAAAAGGAAAAATATTAGACTTAAAAAATAGCAATTAATTTTACTTCTTAAACTTAGAAAAGAACTGTATTTTATTATGAATTTTGCAATTCCTCGTAATAATAAATCTGAGATGTTATTATATATTTGGAAAATTATTGATCTTCCATACATATCACAAAATGAATTGGTTTTTAAGATTTCTTTTGATTTATTTCTATTTCATCCTGAAAAAGCTAAGGAATTCATTACTAATTGTATTGAAAGTAAATTTCTTGTAAAAGATAATAATCAATATCTAAAATTATCTAAGGAATTGTCTTCAAAACTAGAGAACTGGCAAAAAAAAAGGAAAAATGAAATTTTAAAAAAATCTGAATCTATTAGAAAAATCGAAAGTCTATCAAATGATATAGACAAGAAAGGAGTAACTAATTTTAACATTTTAATTAACACTTTCACAGATAAAGGAACTCTGAATAGATCAGTTTCCGTATCGGATGATTCATTTGAATTACTATCTTATGATCTCAATAAAGGAATTATCTCTTCAAAAGTTAAAGGGACTAAAGAAGATTTTTATTTAATTGAATTAGATTTAAATATGAAAGAATTAAGACATAATTGCCACGATTTTATCACTCGAAGAGCTGAAAATAAAAAATTTTGTAAACATTTAGTAAAATTATTTCTACTATTAAAAGATCAAAATTCAAAAGTTGCTGAGTTCTTTTTAAATAAAATTGCTGAAGACATAGATAATTGGGATTTTAGTGCTTAAATTAGTTTCTTAAAAATATTGTTTTTCAATTTGACTTTATCTGTTTGTAAAAATATTGGTTTATAATTCATTATACTTTGAATTTTATCAATATCAGAAAAAGCATTTTCTATCAATTTTAAATCTAAATCAAGATTAATTATCTTGGTTCTACCATAATGTCCCATAGACTTAACTCTCGCAGTTATAATCCCTGCTAAAGCCAATTCATTAATGTAATCACTAATTCTCCTTTTAGTTAATTCTCTAACTCCAGGTATCATTGCTCTAATTTCTGAATGAACATCATAAATATCTCCAGAAATTATAATATGATCAGGACTAAATCTTGAAATCAAGTAAATTGAAGCTAAAACTAATTGTGCTTGGAGTGGCATACCTCTTATATATTCCATTATATGATCATTTTCTAATTCTCCTTGAGCTTTGTCTACATACTTTTCAATAACAATTTTATTTTGACTTCTTTCAGCTAATTCACCTGCTTTCCTTAATAATTGTAGAGCTTTTCGAGCATCACCGTTTTCTTTTGCAGCTAACGCAGCGCATAAAGGAATTACTTCCTCTTTTAAGACACCCTCATGAAAAGCTACTTTTGCTCTGTCATTCAAAATATCTCTTAATTCACTTGCATCATAAGAAGGAAAAACAATATGTTCTTCACCTAAACTTGATATTATTCGTGGATCCAAATTTTCCCTAAATTTCAATTTGTTAGAAATCCCTATTAAACATGTTTTACAGTAGTCTAAATTCTCATTTAATCTTGTTAAATCATATAATATTTCGTTTCCACCTCTTTTATCAACCAAAATATCAATCTCATCTAAAACCAAGAAACAAATAGAGTTACCAACCTTTAAGTCTAATAATCCTAGTAAATTTTTGAAAATTATGTCTTTGGGTAAACCTGTTGGAGGAATTTTCTCCTCCCTTGAAATAGTATTGTAGATATGGGCTAAAATACGGTAAGGTGTTGAGACTATATTGCAATTAATATAAATCCACCATGATTTGATATCTGAATTTTGTTGGGCTAATTTTTGGCTGACATACCTTATTGTTGCTGTTTTGCCTGTCCCTGTCATTCCATAACATAAGAAGCTAGGAGGTGTATCCCCTAATAAAGAGCATGCTGTTTTTTCTGCTATGTTTTTTATTTGAGAATCCCGATGAGGTAACTCTTCTGGAATATACCAAGAATCTAAAGCATCTCGATTTTTAAAAATTCTAGGGCCCTTAAGATAACTTTTATAAAATTTATCGATATTAAATTGATTATTATTATGGTTCTTCAACAATTATAACACCATTACTCCATCACTTTCTTAGAACTTAATATATTTAAAATTGAAATACTTACAATATTTCGAGTGTGTATTTAAAATTAATTATTAATCTCCACTTCTTAGAAAAATGTTAAAGCTTTAATAGTTATTTTTGATGAATCTTTTCAATAATTTATAATATTATTGTCGGTATTTTAAAAGAATGTTATTTATGAATCAATATTTATTAAGATTTTATTAAATCTCTTTTCAATTAAAAAAAGTTTAATTCTATTAATAACTTCTTTTCATAAAGAAAAAGCACATAAACCATAGGATTATAAACCATTGCCAATTGAAGATGATTTAACAGAATCAGAAAAAAACCAAAAAAAGATTGCAATTATCTTAGCTATAATTTTTGCTTGTTTAATATTAACTAACTTTCTAATTATTACTTTTATTTTTAATTGGGCTGATTGGATTGCTTTATTAATATTTAGTCTCCTTACTATTGTCCCAGCATATATCTCAAATGCTTCAATGGTTATTACTGGAGGTGGTAAACCTATTGATGGTGGAAAGTTCTGTCGTGATGGAAGGAGAATTCTAGGAGATCATAAAACATGGAATGGTTTAAAAGGACCCTTGTACATTGGAATCCCAATATCGTTCGCAATCTTTCTAATTTTTTTTATTCTATGGAATCCAATAAGAGAAGTTATTCTTGTTGCATCGTTGCAAGGACAATATTCACTTTACACGAATATTGGTATTTTTCAATATTATTTTATTGGTGGGGAATTTCCAATAAATTTTGTGATTCTAATAGTGCGTGTTATATTAGCTTCATATGGAGCTGTAATTGGTGATTTAATTGGTTCATTTTTAAAAAGGAGATTTGATATTAAAAGTGGAGCACCTTTTTGGATTGTTGATCAACTTGACTTTGCTTTAGTGGCTCTATTATTCCTTTCTATTCCAGGTTTTATATCGCCTAATCTTTTCTTAGTGCCTGATATTTTTATTGTCACATTTCTAATCATATTAACTCCTGCTGTAAGTATAATTGCGAATACAGTGGCTTTTATCATAGGTTTAAAAGATGTACCATGGTAATTCAAAAATTAATTTTACAATTTTCCTTAAATTTACATTTTAACCTTACTGGAGAATTTCGGTCTCCATATACGATATAATTCTCAAAAATTTCATTCACAGCCTTAATATAATCTCCATTACGACCAATTGCGATACCCCTCTCATTTAAAAAGAGAAAATATACTGAGATTTCTTTCCTACCAGATTTTATATCAAATTCTACTTTCACTGTATCAATATTTAAATCTGGAAAGAAATTAAATAGTATATTGATTAAAACCTTTTCAATTCTTATTATAATAATTTTTTTATTCGAAATTTCTCTTCTTATTGAATCTAAATATACTTTAGAACTAAAGTAGTCCTGTTTCTTAACAAAAAAGAAAATAAATTGTCTGATAACTACAATAAATTCAGGATAAATACCTTGAGTTTTCTCAAAGAAATATTCGCGTAATTTTAATTCATAATTGGTATATTTTTTAATAAATGAAAACACTTGATATAAAATCAAATCATCTGCAATCGTATAAAACATATAGTAATGTTTTCTAAAATGAATTTAAACTCCTACGATAATTATATAACTACAACTATGTTATTTATAACCAAACTGTTATATGAATTAACTTATCTCAAATTAGGTAATAGACGATGAAAAAGGTAGGTTATAAGTTTTTAGATCACACAGCTGACGTTTCAGTTGAATGTTATGGAAATAATTTAGAGCAAGCTTTTGAACAAACCGCTTATAGCTTAATGGAAACAATAACTCCAAGTATAAAATCAATCTCTCCTAAAATTCAAAGAATTATAAATATTGAAGCAGAAGATAAGGAAGCACTATTATTTGACTTTTTAACTGAATTTCTTTATATTTTTGATGTTGAAGGTTTAATATTTAATGATATAAAAATTTGGAGTATAAAGAGAGAGGGAGATAAGTATTTACTAAATGCAGATGCTAAAGGAGAAAAATTTAACATATCTAAGCATGAACCAGGGACTGAAGTTAAAGCAATAACTTATTCTTTTATGCAAATCGAAGAGGATGAGGACTGTGTTATCATTAGGATTGTTTTTGATATTTAATAAAAATAAAATTATTATCCCTTTACAACACCTATAGGGACTAATCTTACTACTTTTTTAATAATTCCCAGATCATGACTTACTTGAACAACTTGATCTATATCTTTATATGCACCAGGAGCTTCCTCAGCTATTACTTTCATGGAAGCAGCTTTTACCATAATTCCTTGCTTGCTTAAGCTACTTTTAACTCGTTCTCCCCAAAATTTTTTGGTTGCCTTCGATCTTGACATTATTCTCCCTGAACCATGTGCAGTAGAACCAAATGAAAGATCCATAGCATTTTTCTGACCAACACAGAGATAAGATGCAGAACCCATTGTTCCAGGAATTAATGCTGGTTGACCTATGGATTTATATATAGATGGGAGAACAGGATGATCTGGTGGGAATGCTCTTGTAGCACCTTTTCTATGGACATTTAATTTAACCTTTTTTCCATTAATTTCATGTTCTTCTATTTTCAAAATATTATGACAAACACCATAAATTAGATGTAAATCTAAACCATCTAAATCCTTTTTAAATGTATTTTGAAATGACTCTCTTAACCAATGAGTTATTAATTGTCGATTAGTAAATCCAAAATTAGCAGCACATGCCATTTGCTTTAAATAATTTTGAGCTTCGGGTTTATTTGCTGGGACACATGCTAGTTCTCTATCAGGAACCCTGATATTATATTTTTTCATGGCTTGTTCAATATTCCGTAGAGAATCTGAACATACTTGGTGTCCGAGAGCTCTACTACCTGTGTGAACCATTATTGTTATCTGGTCTTTTTCTTGTATCCCCATGATTTTAGCTGCTGATTTATTATAGATTTCATCAACTTTTTGAATTTCAAGAAAATGATTTCCACTTCCTAAAGAACCCAGTTGCTTTATTGCGCGTTGTTTTGCTTTTACTGAGACCAAATTAGCATCCGCATCCTTTAAACAACCCTTCTCTTCTAAAAAGGTAAGGTCTTCTTCAATAGCATAATTATTATCTAAAGCCCAATTCACACCATTATTAAGAACATTATCTAAATCTGAATAGTTAATATTTAATTTACCTTTTGATCCTAAACCTGAAGGAATATTATGAAATATAGATTCTAATAAATTTGGAATTACAGCTTCAATATCCTTAAGATAAAGATTTGATCTTAGTAATCTTACACCACAATTGATATCATAACCAACCCCTCCAGGAGAAATCATTCCATCCTCAGCATCAGTACCTGCTACTCCTCCTATACAAAAACCATAACCTTGGTGTGCGTCAGAGAGGGCAATTGCATGTTTTTGAATCCCTGGTAAGCAAGCTACATTACAAATTTGATCCAAGGTTCGATCTAATTGAATCTTTTCTAAAATATAGTCATTTGCATAAATCTTGACAGGAACTCTCATCTGAAATTTCTCAATATTTCCCTTTACTCTTGTCATTAATGTCTTCGGAGGAATCTCATAGATATTATCACTAATTTTATTGACATTCATATTAAATTTATAAGTTAAACAATTTTCAAAAATATTATCATTTAATCTAATAACTCTATTAAAATGAAGAGATTAATTTAACTTAATGGTAATTATTTGAAATTTAAAACAAGAGGAACTAATATTTACTTAATTTCTATGAAAGAAAGTAACCCTAAATCATCTAAACTAACTATTATTTTTTGAATCTCTGACTCTGGTCTCCCAGATTCCTCAGCAATCTCAGAAATAGTGTGAAAGCCATCTGCTAAATGGGCGATTTTATACTCTTTCTTATCCAAAAATCCTTGAGTAATTATTTGCTTAGGTAAACGTTTATTCGTCCATTCTGGCTTCTGATCTCTAACCTCACGTAAGTCTTCTTCCGATAAAACCAATCCCCTCTTAGCAATCTGTTTCTGTGACTTTTGAAAATCCTTCTTGAAAATCTTCAATATTGGAAGTTTTAATTGGATCTCAGCAAGTCGTCCACTTTTTAATATTTCATCAATTATCTGGTCAAAATCCCTAAAGATACGTACATCCCCTGACCAACTTTCAAGTTTATCTCCAAATTGGGAAATAAATTTATCAATAATATCAGTTAGAGCTTTGTGGGTAATTTTTGCATCATCGTTCTTATCAGCAGCAGCAGTAATCAATACACCTTCCTTAAATACAAGAAGTAGATAGAATACTTGCATGTCTATAACTTTTAATTCACCACTTCCTTTAGAAAATTCAACACTAAAATCCTTAAGTGCTGTTAAAAATCCACTAACTAAATCTTGATTAAATTCAATGCTCCCATATTTTCGATGGATCAAACAGATACCTGTATATTGGTGAATCAAGTATACGTTGTGTAAAATGAGTCTTTGGCACCTCTTACTTATTAAATATCTTTGTTAGTTTTATATTATTTTACTTTTAATGATAATAAGAATTTTACTATTTATTATTTAGTATTAGATAGAATATTGACATAATTCATTTATCTAATCAGTTCAAACTAACCTTCGAGATCTTTATATTTCTAATCTTTATCATAACACTCATAAGGGGAAGTGAATAGCCTTCCACATATAGGACAATCAATGCAATTTCTATTAAAATTAACACATAATCTACAATATGGGCATATAGTATAATACATTTTATGAGAAAACATCGTAATTAGTGTAAATTAATATATATAAATTACAATAAAAGAACAGAAAAAGAAAGAATAATATATAAAAATCATAAAAAAGTTGATATTAAGTAATACATTAATCAGAATTATAATTACTAAAAAAAGATTTAATATGAATCATTATATTTTCTTTGTAACTGCACCAAATTCGGAGGAAGGCAAAAAAATCGCAAAAATTTTATTGGAAAATAGAATTGCAGCATGTGTAAATATTATTTCAAATGTTTATTCAATTTATAGATGGAAAGGAAAGATTGAGGAAACTACTGAGGTATTATTGATAATCAAAACGATCGAGGAACATAATGAATCTTTAATTGAAAAAGTAAAAGAAGTTCACAGTTATGACACCCCAGAATGTGTTGGATTCAAAATCGATACGGGGTTTAAAAAATATCTAGATTGGATAAGCAATGTTGTAAAATAATGTTTAATAAGATCCCACATTATCATGACTAGTATTTTTCAAATTGATTGGGTATTCATCGATACGATCATAATTATCCTACTAATTTTATTGTTAGTCATTGTAAAAATATATAAATCAACAAATCGTTGGCGAAATAAGTTTTCAAATCAAAATATAGTGCAAAAGACAGTATGTAATACATATAAAAGATTTCAAAATCAGTTTTTTTCATTAAAAAAGTGTAAATTAACAACCAAATCTTCTCTTATAGGAAATCCCTACGACTTTCCCTTCATTCTAATAATTAGATCAAAAAAAAAGAGAAAACTCTTAAATTTTTTAACAGAGGGTCTAACTACTTACGGATTTAATGTACTAAATTTGAATATCAAGCTTAAAAGTAAACCAAATATTAACACAATTGATAAGCAAACAAATGATATATACATGTCTCTTATATCAACATTGAAGGATATAATTAAAAGAGAGGAACTTTTGTTCAATTCCAGCTATATATTACTAAGTCATTCAGAATCTTATATATACCATAATCTTTTGAAATTTGACTCTAATAATAAAGGCATAATATTGATTAATCCAAGATTAAATTGGGAATCATGTAAAAATAATCAGAATCAATCCCAGGATTTTTGCCTAAAATCTCACCTATACGCTATATTCAGTAAAAAATCATTTTTTTTCTTAAAAAATAAACATTTAGATAATTACGTAAAAAAAAGAGTTGATAAAAATCCTCAGGATTTTAATATTTTAACAATAGAGAATACAGGTCGTTCTTTTAAATACTATGAAACCATTATACTGAGTATGATTTTAGATATAATAGAAAATGAAATATTAAAATCGACAAATTAATATTATGATATGAAACGAGAAAAAATTTTAAGAGATCATTATGAAAGAGTAATATACTCAGAAGATCAATGGATTTTGTTTGAAAGTAAAAGGAAGAATGCCTTAAAGTTATTAGAAATGTTTACAAAGGAAGGTCTTAATCCTTATATCCATGTTAGTATGGCTCGTGGTGATATTCATAAAAATAGTGATATTGACATCATTTTTCTTCAACAAATACCTTCTTATCAA
>JBHLNK010000076.1:0-18138 GCA_048941625.1 Promethearchaeota archaeon
TATGCTATAATTGACTTTCATATAATAGATATTTTAGTTAGTTACAACCTAATTGAAAAACCAAAAACATTAAGTAAATCCAAATACCTTGAAATTGAAGGGGTATTAAAGGACATTGGGAGGAGACTTAAATTAAATTTAGCTGAACTAGACTTATATCTATGGTATTTAGAAACAGGTAAAATATTGAAATAATTTAAGAAAAAAAATAATTATAATGATTTTAAATCTGTACCACATCCAGGACAATATTTTGCATCTAAATCAGGTATTTTTTCACCACAAACAGGACAAAAGTTTATTCCTGGAGCTTCTTCAGCTGAAATAGGTGCAGGAGCAACTACTTCTTCACTTGGGGTCGGTTCTTCCTTAGGTAACGGCTTTATTTCAGTTTCTTCTTCCCCTTTAGCCTTTCCTATGATATATCCTAAAAGAGATAATCCTCCTCCAATAAATGGTGCTATGACGGAAAAACTAGGAATCCCTCCCTGCCAAAAACTTCCTGGCATCATATAATGTATCATAGTATAAATATAAAAAGCAGCCTCTGATCCTGCAATGTAGAAAATTGTTCCTCCTATCAATAAAATAGCAAGAGCTATCCAAGATCCAGGAGTTTCTTTTCCCCTATGTGTGAGAGATGAGATAAACAGAATAATTGTACAAACTGTTAATAAAATAGTAGATATGATTCCAATTATAAGTACACCCGGATAAGGTAAGAAACCGATAATGGGAGTTCCTCCTCCAAATATTAAGTAGAATCCATCCATATATTGGAGATAACTTGGGGGAAATAAAACTGCAGGTGTGAAAAGGCTAATTGCCGTAAGAATACTACCTATAAATGGTAAGATCCATATAAAATTTCTAACTTGTGACATTTTTTTCAATTTGCTTAATATTTTCAATTAGATTCTTATATTATTACAAAAGAACTTCATTGATATATTTATTTCTTAATTAGATTTATAGGAATTTTTAGAAAAAGAATGATAAGTATTTAGACCATCTTAAACTATCTTGATTATAATTTATTAATTTTAAATACTGTTTGAAAATTGAGTTAAAATGGAACCCACATGTCATAAATGTACTAGCATTAATTTTTGCATACTTGGTAAGCCAAATACCAATATAGAAAATTGTCCTATGATAGTAAACTCTGATATTGAAAAAGAAGCCTTAGATCTTTATAAAACAAATGAATCTGTTAAAAAAACAACACGAGAGGCTTCAATTGTTGAAGCTAGTGGATATCTTATATGGCCTCGTTTAAAAGATACAATAGAATTTGCAAAAGGAATGGATTTTAAGAAGATTGGATTAGCCTTTTGTATTGGATTACGAAGAGAAGCAAAAAAAATAGCAGAGATTTTGAATAAATATGGTTTTGAAGTTGTATCAGTTTGCTGTAAAACAGGATCTATACCTAAAATTGATTTAGGAATCCCTAAAGATTTCACAGTTGTTTCTAAGACAGGACATCCTCTTGGTTCTGTTTCCTGTAATCCTGTCGCTCAAGCATTACTATTAAATAATGTAAAAACGGATTTGAATCTAATCATTGGTTTATGTGTTGGACATGATATTACTTTCACTCAACTTTCGAAAGCACCTGTGAGTACATTAATCGCCAAGGATAGATCCAATCCTCACAGTCCCGCAGCAGTGTTATATACACCTTATGGTGACTCGTATTTTGCCAAAGATTTAAAAAATCTTCTTAAATCGCAGAAGAACTAATTATTAATTTACTCAAATCATATTTATTCAATTGACATTTCCTTTCTTATCAAGTAAATTTATATATTAAAATAAGAAATACAACATTAACAGTTAGAAGAATAGGAAGTGATTTACCTTAAGATATCCTAATAAGATTGTTGAATTAATAAAAAGACTCCCAGCAGAACATCCCGATATAGAGCATTTAATCAAAAAAAATTATAAGAGAATTGATATCCAAAAATTAGATTTTGTCAATCCTAATATTAATGAACTGGAAAAAAAACAAGTATATTTGCTGCTTTTTGAAAATATCTTCTCATCAAATCCAAATGCTTTAGAATTGGCTAAAGTTTTATCTATAATTAATACTGAAATCGATACAAACATCGATGGTGGCTCAATAGCTACTTGCTGTAAATTTCCGAATATAGAGAACTCACTCAAATTTTTAATGGACAGTGGAATTATAAAGATGCGGTCTGTTAAGGAAATAATATATGAATTTTGGTTTCATCAAATTCAAGATAATTTAACATTTTTAACAAGTAAGGAAACTCATCAAAAGGCAATACAGTATTATGAGAAAAAATTAAGAAGACTAAAAGATGATGTCCAAGACGAGATTGAACTTCTTTTTCATAAAGCAAAATTAAATCCTTCTGAAGAATTAGTTAATGATTTTCTAGTAATTGCAAATAACATTATACAATTTGATTATGAACATAAAAGATTGATTGATGTCGCTCAAGAACTATTTGTTCTGGAAGATAAGTATAAAGCACCTATTTTGAACGTAGTGGGAAATTTGTTCTCCGCTATTGGAGACTCTGAAGATGCAGAGAAAATTTATTTGAAAGCTTTAGAAATCTATAAGAATTTGGCCAAAGAATATTATAGAATCTATTTACCTTATATCGCAGCTACACAAAAGAATCTTGGAACCTTATACACTGATTTAAAACGATTTGAAGAAGCTGAAAAGATATACTCTGATGCCTTAAACTCCTACGAAGATTTAGAAAAACAATATTATGATGCACATTCACCAGATTTTCACTCAACGGAAGATAGATTCTTAGAAAAAACTCACTTTGATGAATTGAAAGCGTATAATGAGTTATTAAAAAAATATTATGGTATTTATTTGCCTGAAGAACCTTCAACTTCTAGTGATTTTGGAAATCCTGGTATTGATATAGATTTATTGGAGGATATTAAAGATGGTTCTATTGATTCCATAGAAAGTTACAAAACACTCGCAAAAATGTACTATGACCTGTACTTAATAGATATTGCAAAAACACAGAGCAATCTTGGCTTAATCTATAGTCAATTGAATAAATTTGAAAAATCCGAGAAAACGCATCTTGAAGCTTTAAAAATAAAAAGAAACATAGCTGAACATTATCCTGATCAAGTTTTACCAGAGTTAGTACTTACTTTATTGGATCTAGGAGATCTATATGCTAGCTTAGAAAGATATACTGAAGCAGAACCAATGTTTAATGAAGCACTTAATATTTCTAAGAAGTTAGCAGAACAAAATCCAGAAATGTACTTCCATAATATTGCTTTTATACAAAATTCACTGGGAAATCTCTACACAAGATTAAACAAATTTCAGGAAGCAGAACAGAATTACCTAGAAGCTTTAAAAATCTTTAAAGAATTTGCAAAACAAGACCCTGAGATATATAATTACAACCTGGCTGATGTTAGAAATAATCTAGGTAATCTTTATTTAAATTTAGCTAATCTTGAAAAAGCAGAAACTTATCTTACAAAAGCTTTGAAGAAAGATCCTGAAAATCCCGATATCTTATATAATATTGCTTGTCTTGAATCACTTAGAAATAATCACATAAAAGCTTTGGAAATTTTAAAAAAGTTAATTTCTCAAGATAAAATTTATAGGGATAGAATATCTAAAGATAAAAGATTTGATAATCTAAGAGAATTAGAAGAATTTAAGGTGTTATTTAAAAAATAAATTTTTGTTTAATTTATTTATCTATACTTTTTATCTTTTTCTGAATCAGTGAATGTAACTTTTGTATAAATCCTTTCAAATCATTAGGTTCAAAGCAAATGCCTAGCTTTGTTGTTAGTAATGGAGGAATATCTACTTCTTTCTCAAAAATGGGAATAATTTTTTTTTTCATTTTAAGCGCTGCCATCCATTCAGTTCGAACTGCCTCAGATTCGTTTGCTAATTCTGAACAAAATACTACTACAACATCAGCTAAAGCCAAATTATCATTCATATAGATATAAATATCATCATCCATATCTTCTTCCCAATACAACACTTTTTCAATATCGGAGTAATTATTGTTTAATAATTTTGCTATGCTCGGGATACCAAATTTCTTGGATTCTGAGCTTGCATAGCTAATAAATACCGTAATTTTCTTAATATCTGAATCAATTAAGCTAGTAATCCGTTCTTCAGGATGTAATCCTGATTTTAAATCAAGACATTCATTACAAGGATCCCAAATTCTAACAATTCCATTATAATCACCAGTCACCACAAGATGAGTATTTGGTATAAATTTTACACACTGTACATAATTATCATGGAGGAACGGACCATATTTAACTTTTTTATTTAGATCCCAGACAATTAAAGTTTTATCGCCTGATCCTGATGCTACTAAAGACCTATCTTCCGAAAATGCGACAGAATTTATCCCCCCTTTATGACCCTTAAATGTATTAATTAATTTTTGTTCTTCTAAACTCCACAGTTTAATCAAATGATCATAGGAACCAGAAACAAGATATTCTCCTTTTGAACATATTGCAATGGATCTAACTGTAAAATTATGCCCTTCCAGAGAAAAGGATGGCTCTTTTATTCCCCATTTCCATATTTTTATACTTTTTTCACCACTTGTAGCTATTATTTTACCATCTGGAGAGATATCAACGGAATTAATACTAAAATTATGTCCTTCTAAGGTTCTTAATAAATTTTTATTGTACCAATTCCAGATTTTGGCTGTTTTATCTTCTGAAATGCTTATTATATATTTGTTATTAGGTGTAATTAATACTCCAAAAATAGCACCATCATGACCCGTAAAGTTTCTTAACATATTACCTGTTTTTAAGTTCCATAATTTTACTGTTTTATCTTCAGATCCAGTTACAATTTTACTTCCATCTGAAGATATATTCACAGCAGTTACCTCTTGTTCATGACCCTCAAGAGTATGGAATGATCTACCTGTTTCAAGCTCCCAAATTTTAGTAAAACGATCTGCAGAGCCCGTTATTATATATTTCCTATCAGGACTTATTGCTAGAGAAAAAATAGTTTCCTTATGTGGTCTATACTCCTTTAGTAATCCTTTCAGCTTCGACATTTCTTTCTTTGGGACGCTATAATTGAATTGCTCCATTCTATATTCCCATAATATTATTATTTTAAAAAGTATATTGGTTTTTTTTTTCTGGAAATATTATCTTACCTGATAATCCAAATTCTTTAAAAGTTTCTGGATGTTCCGTGTGGATAGGAATTACATTTTCAGCATCTATTTTTTGGAGGGCATCTATTAAATCATCAACATTACAATGTCCTGAGGAATGAATTGTTTCAGTCTTCAATATCCCGAATCTTTTTAGCCAGGCATCTAATTTTTCTTCTTGAATCTCCATCTCTTCTGTAAAAGGATCTGTAGTTGAATTTATATAGATTACTGTATTTGGATCGAGATTCAAATCAATTAATTCTCCTAGCATATAGTAATCTAAATAAATAAGATATCGATCAGGCTCCTTTTGGACATCTCTATATGTTATGTAATCCACATTTTCAAAAATTAATTTCTGGTATCCCTTATAATCCAAACTTTCATATCTTCCCCAACCTTTTCTTGGTAAATATATTTTGAAGTACTCATCATTGAATTCAGGAAAATTATAATCGGAATAAAATTCTTTAATATCTTGCTCTTTCATATTATCTAATTTTGATCTAAAACTATCAATAAATAGGAAAGTTTTCGGAGTAACAGCAAAAATCCTATCATACTTACGTGTTAAATTATAATATAACAAAATTCTGTCCAAATTTCTTGTAGGAAAGTTTACTATTAATAAACCAGGATGTCGTCGGATCATGTCTCTTGAGCGAAATTCGACATCTCCTTCAGTTTGGTCTTCACTTCTGTAATCTCCACTATTAAATGTGTTTATCGAAGGCACTCTTGTTCCTTCTGTTATAATAGCAATTGGATTAGAATTATGAGCATGTTCTACAAATTTATTAACCCAATCGCTATGAAATCCATGTCTTCTAAAATCTCCTGTATAAATAATACTTCTACCATCATTTTCTATTATGTAAGCACATGCCCCTGGAATAGAATGATCAACTGTATATTGAGTAATTTGGATCTCTCCATTTGAAGAATTAAAAAACAACGGTTTTTCTTTATCCATTAATTTTATCTGTCTCTTTATCTCCTTTGCTTTGTAATCTGGTTTCTTAGCACGCTTAAAATCAATATTATTATCATCAATTTGCCTTTTTTTCGGTACTAATTTAAAAGCTTCATAAAAATTTAAAATTTCAGGAATTAATGAATCATTTGATGTTTTAGAAAGATACTCAATAATTGTATGGGTTATCCAATTCATATAAATTGGAGTTTTTTGTTTTAAAAAGCCAAGGAATTTATAGTGATCAATATGAGCATGTGTGAGAAAAGCTGCTTCAATTATATTTTTATCAGAGCTAATTATTTTGAAAGGTTCTTTTTCAAGAATAGATTGAAAAGGTTTAATATAGTCATTTCTATAAAACTCATTTATAGAAGGAATTAAATCTAAATATAAATAATCAATAATTCCATTGAATCTCCTCGGACTTAGAAATTCTGAAAAATATTGGTTGCTTTCATTAAAAGAGAGTCCAAAATCGAAAAGAAACTTTTTATCACTTACAGTTAAAAGTACTTTATTTCCACCAATTTCATTTATTCCGCCAAATATTTCTATTTCCATTGAAAAATCACATTTAAATCATTAGTATTTCAACAATATAATAAAATTAATTCAGTTTTTAGTTTTAAAAAAATTTTAGGAAATAATTATGTTAATTAGAAAATAGGTATGCTTTCAAAGTTAAAATTTAAAAAATATGAAAGGTTATAACGAAAAACCCCCATTAATTAATGAACAATAGAATATCATAATAAAACCTTTAGTAGGATTAAGATGCCAAAAGTAATTCTAAAAAAGATTAATAAATGTAATTTAATGTCAATTTTGCAATTAAGTGTCAAACCAGAACAAAAGGGATTAGTTGCACCAAATGTAGTATCAATAGCAGAAGCTCATTTTAATAAAGATGCATGGTTTAGAGCAATTTATGCAGATAACATACCAATTGGGTTTGTAATGATTAGTGATACTTTATTAAAATATAAATTTAACCAGAATCATCGACCATCATATATTATTTGGAGATTTATGATTGATGCAAAATACCAAGGAAAAGGCTACGCTAAAGAAGCTATGAATCTAATTATTAATCATATAAAAAAGCGACCAAAAGCAAAAGAAATTCTATTAAGTCACTCCCAGTCAAGTGGTAATGCAGGTCCATTTTATAAAAAATTTGGTTTTGAATATACAGGTACAACAATAGCGGATGAATTAGTAATGAGTTTAAATTTATAAATGGCTTATTTTTTGAATTATTATTAAATATTTGAAAACAACCAAATCCAAATTAAGCTGGAAGCAATTTGAGGTTTTCTTTCGTAAGATCATTTTCATAAAGACTATGAATTTCTTCATTAGACAATTTAATATCGGCAGCTTCTGCATTAGCTATAACATGTTCGATCTTAAATGCTTTTGGAATGGTAATCACATTTTCATGATTTATCAACCAAGCAATAGCAATTTGTTGAATAGTTGCATTGTGTGATTTTGCTATAGATTCTAACTTTTCTCTAATTTCTCCTTCAAGATTATGATATCCATTGTGCCCCAAAGGGCTGTATGCAGTCATAGTAATACCCTCTTTTTGATAATAAGCTAATGATTTTTCAATATGTTTCTGTCGAGTAACACTGATAGATAATTGATTATTGACTAATTCAATGTTTTTCAGATAAGATTGTGCTTTCTTAAATTGATCTACTGAAAAATTACTCACTCCAACATAGCGAACTTTACCTTCATTTACTAAATCTTCCATAACTCTCATTTGTGTTTTAGTTGATTTAAATGGAGAAGGCCAGTGAATTAGATAAAGATCGAGTTCATTTATGCCTAGTCTTTTAAGACTTTTAAGTGCCGCCCTTTTCATACTACCAGCTGATATATGTATAGGAAAAAGTTTCGAAGTTATAAATAAATCGTCTCGATTGTATTCTGAGATAACCTTACCAATAATTTTTTCAGATGTACCTCTACCATATATTTCAGCAGTATCTATGTGAGTAATCCCTAGTTCTATGCCTTTTCTTATTGAAGCTTTCCATTTCTCATAATATGATTTACCTCTAAAACTCTTAATGCCCCATGTACCTTGTCCAAGGATCGGAATACTCTCTCCTGTTTTTCCTAATTTTACTGTTTTCATAGTGATCAATACTTTTTTTAATAAATAAGAATTAGTGAAGTTCCTTAAGTGTATTTATTAAAAACTATTATAATTTTAAGGATAATATTTCATTACTAAATGCTTTTTATTAATGTATTTTATAAATTATAAATGCTTTTTATTTTAAAGAAGTAGATTAATAATTCTAAGTCTTTATTTCATACATTCACATTCAACTTGTTCAAACTCTTCTAAATCATCTCTAAAAATTTCAATTGTCCCTTTTCCATTACAAAGCTTACAAAATTTCGAAGAATTTGGAGAATTCTTCTCAGATTTTTTTCGGCTTATCATCATAAATATGTTTAATAGGCATTTTTATAAAGAAAAAATTAATTATTCATTACTTAAACTTTGAGTTTATTTTTTTTAAATGTCGGATTAAAATGCCAATTTTATAATATTAAAACATATTATAATGAACTTAGAATTAAAGAGAATAATAAATTATTTTAATTCAAGCTTATTTTCACAATAAGGGCAGTGGAGTGGTAGTTCCTCATCGCAAGTCTCTAATTCCTCACTATTTAAAATATTTTTCCAACAAACTAACTTATCTCCTTTTCTTACCATGTCACGACCATGATGTTGAGGAATTATATCCTTAGTTTGACAATTATCGCAAATAATCAACTTCGCCTCGCTTTCTATCTCATCCATCGAAACCTGTTTGTAAAGAAATTTATATCTAAAGATTGTAAGACTGTTTAGGAGCACTAAAAGAGAGATACCCATATCTCCTATCCCGACTGCAAGCCAAAGCGTCATTAAACCAATTACAGTAAGAATTGCAAAAGAAACTTTTACCAGAATCGAAGTCCAAATATTTTGTTTGATCTTTTTATTGGTCTTTTTAGCTATATCTATATAGGTAAGTATCTTTTTCAAATCTTCTCCAATAACTATAATATCTGCTGTTTCTATCGTAATGTCTGACGCAGAAGCACCAATAGCAATTCCTAAATCAGATAAAGCTAATGCGGGAGCATCATTAATACCATCACCGACCATCGCGACACCTTTATACTTATTTTTCAAATTCTTTATTTCTTGCAATTTTTGATCAGGTAGATGTTCTCCATATGTATTATCAATATCTAAACAGGCTCCAATTGAGTTGCATACATTTTGATTATCACCTGAGATTAACACTGTCTCATAACCTCTTTGCTTCAATCCTTTAATTAAAATAGGAGCAGATACTCTTAAAACATCTCTAATTGTTATTATCCCTAATAAAGATTGTTTATTTCCTAATAAAATTGGTATAGTTCCTGATGTTTCTATATTTTCAATATCACTTTGGGGTAATTCATAATTTAATTCTTCAATAAATTTTTGACTACCAACATAAAACATCTCCCCATCAATTACTCCTTTTATACCTTTTCCCTTAATTACTTCGAAGTTATCAACAGCTTGAAATGTTAAATTCAATTTTTTAGCATGGTTCACAACAGTTTTTCCAATTGGATGTTCTGAAAGTGCTTCTAAACTAGCAGCAATGCTTATTATATCTGACTCTGAAGCACTATTATAAGTGAAAATATCAAATATTTTCAATTTGCCCTCTGTAAGAGTTCCAGTTTTATCAAATGCAAAAACTTCAATATCGTCAATTTTTTCTAAAAATTTATTACCCTTTACTAAAATTCCTTCTCTTGCTTGTTTAGTTAAAGAAGCAATATTTGCTAAAGGTGTCGATAAAGTTAAAGCACATGGGCAAGACACAACTAATAATACTAAGCCACGATAAAACCAGTCATAGAAATTTAATCCTAATATTGAAGGTATTGTCATTACTAAAATGGAGGATAATAGGATAAGAGGTGTGTAATATTTGGCGAATTTTTCTATAAATTTCTCCTTTTCACTCTTATTCTGTTGTGCGATTTTTACACTTTCTGCTATTTGGGCTACTATTGTATTTTTGCTTTCTCTAATGACTTCTATATCTATAAAGCTATCCGAATTGAAACTCGCAGCAAATACTTCATCACCATTTTCTTTAAAAACAGGAACAGATTCACCAGTTATAGCGCTTTCATCTAAATATGAACTTCCTTTAACAATTATACCATCCAGTGGTACCTTCATTCCAGGTTTTATACCAACAATTTCTCCTACTTTTACATCTTTTGAGGGAATATTCACATATCCTCTCTCAGTTTTTATCAATGCATCATCAGGAGCAAGTTCTAGAAGTTCTTTAATTGCATTTCTGGATTTATCTGCTGTTATTTCCTCTAATCTTTCGGCTATAGCATATAATAGTAATGCTGTTGCACCCTCTTGACCATGCAATATAAAAAATGAGGCAACTCCTGCTATGATCATGAGAAGATTTGCAGTTATTTTTTTCTCGCTTAAATCTTCAATTGCTTCTCTAACTACACCATAACTTGAAAGAAGAATAGAAGCAATTGCTAAAATTTGAGCAATTAAAACAATTTCAAAATAAAATTCTAAAAATATCGATATTCCAAGTAAAATCGCAGAAGGGAAAATGAAATACCAGAAATTCTCTTCAAAAAAAGATTCATGTTCTTCCTCCTCAATTTCACAGAAAGATGATGAACATTCTACTACTGTTATAATTTCTCACCTATGTAACCTTGGTTTCAAATTAATTAGAACTTAACATTTATGGTCTATAAAAGAATAAAATTTAACTAAATTTTTTCTAATGGATTTTCTATTTTATTTTTATTTTATATAAAATAGATCCCTTCTGAAATACTTTTGTTTCTAATGGTTAAAAAGATTACTTTATAATATAAACGAGTTTTTGACCTTCATTTTCTTCAAGGTTCAACTCTCTTCGAATAGCATTTCTGACTAAATATCCTCCAACATGTAAAATCGAATCTTTTAAAATCGAATCTTGATCCATTGAAGCATTACAAGGATATGCATGATGAGCTTTGCTTATTCTTTCATTCAATGATAAATTACCACTTTTCCCATTCTTAAAGTATTTGGATTTTAATTGTTGGCAAATATAATAGGTGCTACCACAAGGAGCACTTTGTATAACACAAACATTTTCAATTGATTCCCCATCTTTACTTAGCAAAAATGAAACTACTGGTTCACCAATTTTAAAATTGTCAATAAACTCATCAATAAAGTTATGTTTTTTTGTTAAATTGAATCCAATTTTATTATATTCATTTTGTTCTTTGCTTAAAGCGCAAAAAGGTTTAGGAAATGCTGCCTGAATGCTATATTTTTCGAATTCTTCTAATACTTGAACTTGAAGTCCTGGAGGAACCCATTTAGGATCTTCAACAGGAATTATAACTGCTTTTACATTTAGTCTCCTTAAATAAGATGGAAGACCAGAAAGCAAATCTTGGTGAATTCCCACAACGAGTAAAAAATCAATAGGAGGAAGATTCTTTGGCAAAAATTCCTCTGGTTCTTCAACAAATTCAGGAATATTTACTCCAATTTTTTCATAAAAATATATTGAACTCGCAAAACTCTTCACATACTCACGACATTTATCACATTTTACATTCTGCTCTAAAACCTCACAAGCTTTACAAAATTCTTTATTATTAATAAGGTTTCCAACAAATTTTTGTGTTAGCATTTCTGTTTCTGGGCCATTCCCGTAAAATATGCCTAATTTATAAGTTTTCTCGCTCAACATTTAACTGAAATAAATATAAGTTTTTATTTGTATTTCTAATACTCTATAAAAAATATATTAATTACGCTGAACATGTTCAATTTATTGAACTTCTATTTTAAAATTAGAATTTTAGAACAAAAAATCTTTTTTTTATAAATCCTCAAAAATAGCTTTAGTGTTTTTACTCTCTTCAACTTCCACTCGGATTGTTTTAGTAGGATATATATCTTTTAATTTATCATGAATATATTTTGCTAAAAGTTCACTTGTTGTGGCTGGTAAGGGTAAGAAGAACACATCTTCTCGTGGAAAAATATACTTTTTTTTGGTTGTTAATACTTCCACAGATTCCTTATTTTCACGAATCTCAAATTCCGTTGTTTCTGATGGTATTAAAACATAATGATCTAAAGGTTTAACTATTGATAGTAAGTTTTCTTTCAAATCAGTAAAATCTACTACAAAATAATTATCATCGAGTGTATGACTTATTTCAACAGATACGTAGTAATTATGACCATGGAGTCTTGTACATTGAGGGGGGTCCTTTAAAAAGTGGCTAGCACTAAATTTTGCTTCTGTTGATTGTATAAAAACACGAAATCCCATAAAAAGAATGCTCCTAATAATGATTTTTTAACGTACTCTTTAATTGTCTAGTACAAGCTCTTTGCTATTTTTATATTTTATGGATAAAAACAATAAATATGAAATAATAATTTTTAGAATAAAGTTTTTTCCTCAAAAAAATAACTCAATAAAATTTAATCATTATCTTAAAAAAGAGGTATCTTTTAACTTTTTAGAAAATTTAGAGATCTTAATGAAATGGAAACCAAAAGATTAGCGATTACTGGAGCAAATGGTTATTTAGGAAGGCATGTAACTAAAGCTGCAATTAAAAGAGGATGGGAAATAATTGGAATTGTAAGACGGGAAGATGCAGCAAAAGAAGTAGAAAAACTTGGAGCAAAAGCAGTAATAATTAAAAATTTCAATGTAGATTCACTTAAAAGCATACTTAGCGATTGTAAAGCAGTTCTACATTTCAGGGGTGTGGTTTGTGGCTCAGAGGAACTTTTTGATAAGATCAACATTGATGGAATGCGAACATTAATTGAAGCCGCCTCAATAGCAAATATTTCTAGAATAATATTTCCTTCAGGGTTAGGGGTTGATATGTATGGAAAAGAAGAATGGGCTAATGATGCTTATTTTTATTCTAAAAATGTAGCTGAACAATTACTTAAGGATGGAATTGTTCCTTATGTAATTTTTAGGCCTTCTTATATTTTAGGACCTGATGACGAATTAATTCCAGATTTAATTGACCAAATTGGAAAGGGAATAATTCATATTGCTGGTAGTGGAAACATTCCTATGCAACCTATTTTTGTAGAAGATGCTGTAAAAGCATTTTTAGCTGCTGCTGAGGGGGCAGGTAGAAATAATCAAATTTATGATCTTGTTGGACCAAAAATTATAACCATGCGTGAATTAATTGAAAAAGTTGTGAACAGTATGATAAAGCTAGGGTTTAATATCCCTCCACCACGCATTAATCCAATTAAGTTTGAAGATGCACCTGAATATCTAGAGATATGCAAAGAAATGGTTGATGTAATGAGATGTGATATTACTTCAAATGGTAATATTGCTGCTGGAGAATTAGGATATGAATTATCAAATCTAAATAAGGCTATTAATGCAGCGGTAAGAGCAAAAATGTTCCCTGAAAATAAAAAGAATGGGGAAAAAGCAATTATACTTTTATCAGGCGGTATTGATTCAGCTGTAGTTTTATATTGGGCATATAACGAAGGTTATGATTTAACAGCTATTTCATTTGATTATGATCAGCGACCAAAAAATGAAAAAAAAGCAGCATTAAAGTTATCAGAAGCTCTTAATATTAAAATTATTGAACTTTCCTTACTTTTTCTCAAAGAATCAATAGATTTAAGAATAGAAGGATTACCAATACCAAGCGCAGTTCACGCTCCCGAGGGGTTTATACCATCACGTAATTTGGTTTTCTATTCCATTGCTGCATATTATGCTGATGTGTTTGGATGTTCATTTTTAATAGGTGGACATATAAATTCTGATTCTAATAAATTTAATGATGCTCATCCTGACTTCTTCAAATCGCTTGAGACGCTTATTAATAAGGGGAAACATAGTCAAGATAAAACAAGTATTAAACTATTATTTCCACTTTCTAAGATGACCAAAGAAAATGTTATTGAGCTTGCTAAAGACTTAAATGTTCCTTTAAACTGGACATGGAGTTGTTATAGTGATGGAGATCAACCTTGTGGCAATTGCATGTCCTGTCGCAAAAGAAACGAGGCTTTTCAAAATATGAACTATACTGATACTAAATTCTCTCTCTAAAAAAATCCCTCTTTATCAGAGTTTCATTTATACTATATAAACAAATTTATTAAAAACAATTATTATATGATCTATATATAAAATTATCTAGGTATAAGATGCCGCTACATGATTGAAAGTGAACATTATACTGAGAATGAAACTTATCAAGGAATTACAATTGTATGTCCTACATGTAAAAATAAAAAGGAACTAAGAATTCCTACCAAAATTATTAATCAAGCTAAACAATTAACAACTATATCTATTCCTTCTGGAGCTGTATGTAAGCATGGTTTTCAATCTTTTGTGGATAAGAATTTTGTTGTCCGTGGATATCAAACCGTTGATTTTGATTTCTCTCACTTAGAATATTTTGAATGTAGTGATACAGATACTATTGATTCTCAAAATCTCTGTTCCTTACCATTATTCCAAGAGATTATCGCTCTCTTAAGAAGTTTTGTTGATGATAAAGAAATTCTCGGTTCAGGTATGTTTACTGTAGACGGTCATATTCTATATTCATCCCTTCCAAGTAACACTCTCTTTTCAATAATCAAAGAATTTGAAGTGCGAACTGAGAGGAGATTAAGTAATTTAAAGAAAATGTACTTAGAGTTAGAAAATAATCAAAAAATATGCGCAAATTATATTGAAATAAATGACATGAGATTCGCGTTAGTATTATTTTTCTCTCGTCTAGTAAAGTTAGGAATGGGAAATTTGTATCTAAATGATTTAGTAAAAAAAATTAGAAAATTAGAATCATAAAAAATTATATAAAAACTTGTCTTATAACTCATTTTTAATATCAATCAAACAAATAGGTATAAATATATTTGTAATTATGTCCTTAATAGGAATACCCACATAAACACTCCTCTTAAAAAATGGATCTTCAAAAAATCAAAAATAAAATTATAAAGGACTTACAAGAAGTAATTCCTGACTTACAAAATAATAATTTTCAAATAAATGAATTAGCAAGTAAGAAAAATGATGTAGTTGAAGTATTATTTGAACAAAAACCTTCTAAACTCCCAAAAGAAATAGTAATAAAAATTTTTCGAACCAAAAATATTGTTAATGAAATTAACATTTTAAATAGATTGAAAAACCAAAAACTTAATGTTCCTACTATTTTATTTTATCGAAAACCTTACTTATTTCTTCAAAAGGTAGATGGAGTTAATTTGTGCGATTTTATTAATGAAAAATTAAAAGGAACGACTAAACTAAGTGATTTGGATACCACCATAAAAAGAGAGATTATTAGGAGCATTGAGAGACTCGCTGAATTTCTTGCTCAATTACATGAAAAAAATTTTGTCAGAAAAAGATATAAAGCAAAAAAGAAGTATGTTCTTTGTAAAGGAGATACTAGATTAAGAGATTTCATTTATGACCCGAATAAGGATATTTTATTTGCAGTTGATTTTGAAGACGCTTATGAGGGAAACCATCTCGATGATGTGGCTTCAATTTGTGGCTCACTTTTGGATACTAGTCCTGGATTATTTGAAATGGAAGAACCAAAGCATAAGATTGATTTGATAAATGTGTTCTTAAAAAAATATTATCAAAGTAATCCTCAATTTCCATTTATTTTCAATTATCTTGCAGAAAAATTAATTGAGAATCTTAATATGGTAATAGAAAGAAGAAACCTTCCTTATGGCACAATCAGTAAAGAAAAAATCTTTGATGATATTTCTAAAGAAATTTAGTCTTTTGATTACTTTCTAAAAATCAAAATTTATAAAAATCTACACTATTATTTTATAAAAATTTAATCAAACTTATTTTAAAGGAAATAAATATGAGTCTTACTGATACTAAATCATCTTTAAAGAAAATACTCTCAATCATAGCAGAACTCAATAACTTAAATAATAATTCGATTCCCAAACTAGAAACTCAACCAAATAATCTTCTTGAACAGATTGGAAAACTTGAAGAGGTTAAAGCCAATGATCTAAGAACAATTGAATCAAATGATGATGAGATCAATTCATTAAAAAATAAGATCTCTCAAAATCAACGCGATATAACTTCCTTGGAAGAAAATAATGCAGAACTAACAAATCAACGACAAATTCTTCTTGATAAAATTCAAAATGCTCAAAACGAGTTAAATGAAACTCAAACAAAAATCACAGCTCGAAGAGAAGAATTAGCTACTCGTAGTAGTCGTCTTGATGAATTAGAAAATCGAATTATAGAATTGAAAGACATCCAAGAGAAATTTGATAACAAAATGAAAGAATTAGAAGCTGAACTCCAAGAAGAATATAATAAAAAGGAAAAATTCAGTAATTCATACGCAATGCGTACTGCAGCTATGAAATCTTTAATTAAAGCAGGATATGTACAATCTGCTCAACTAAAATTAATACAAGCTTTACAACCAAATACAACACTGGACTTAAAAGCTATTGTCCAAGCTATGGGTTTAAGAGAAGATGTTGCTCGAAATATCCTACAAAAAATGGTTCAGAAAAATGGGCCAATTGAATATAATGAATCATCGGGAACAGTAACATTAAAAGGGGAGGTTGATTTCTAATGGGTTCACAAGAAATTTTAGCTCTTATTGAGCAATTCGAGACAGCATACGATACTTATTGGCAAGTCTTACAAAAGCATAACGAAGAAGTACTTTCTCAATTAAAAGAAGCATGGCGCTTTATGCAAGCTGAACAGAAAGAAGAAGAAACCGTAAAAGAAAAATTAGCTGCTCAGAATTCAGAATTAACTGAATTAAGAACAAAGTCAGAAGAATTAGATAGAACGATTGAAGGATTAAAAGCAAAAAAAGATGAATTAACTTCAAAGATTGCAGAATTAACAAATACATTAGAAACAAGCGTTAATGAATTAAAAAAACCAGCATTTGAACTTACTCAGCTTGAGGAAAAGCTTTCAGGTGTTAATGAAAAAATTACTGTGAAGGAAGAAGAGAAAACAGTTATGGATCAAAAAACGGTTGATAATGAAAATCGAGAAACAGAATTAAGGAATACTTATCAGAAAAAGATGGATGAGATTGAATCCAAAATTGATCAAATGAGGCAAGTAAATTTCTTTACGTCGTTTCTAATTGAGAATTCGGATGAAGAGATCCACGAAGTTGATATTATTGCTACTATTATGGATAAAGGAGAAGCTAAATTAGATGATTTAAAAAAACTTCTTGATGTTCCTCCAATAATGGCAGTAAGAACTATAAAACAGTTAGCAGTCAAAGGAATACTTAATCTTGATGAAAATTCTGGAAAAGTAACTCTACCCTAAATTGAATTTTATTATTTTTTCTTTTTTAATTTATCTTTTCGAGAAGGTTTTGTACCTGAAAATAGATAAGTTCTTAAAAATGTGAGAGAAAATTTTAACTAAACCTTAAATCTTTATTTATTTTTTTCATCTATTTTACTTTATTTCATTGTTAATATAAAATCTAAATTTAAATGACCAACGTTCAATTAATGACTAAAAGTTTAAATATCAAAAAAGTTACTAATTTATTTAATGACCCTTGGTCAAAAAGTTACCCATGTTCAATTTGATAAAAATGAATAATGAACGTAAAAAACGTATCCAACAAAGAAAAGAAAGAGAAAAAGATCAAAGAAGACACGAAATCATTATGACTGCTATGGACTGTTTCATTTCAAAAGGTTTCGATAATACTACTATGGAAGAAATTGCGTATAAAGCGTCATTAAGTAAAGGAACATTATATAATTATTTTGATTCGAAA
>JBHLNK010000077.1:0-18126 GCA_048941625.1 Promethearchaeota archaeon
GGTTAAATGAGCGAAAGACACTAAATACCAAAAAATTGCTTGAAGAAGCCAACTTATTGAAAATAGAAATAAAAGCCAATTTCTTCTGTTCCTTGCATTAAGAAAAGTAATTAAGCCACCTACTAGAATAAAGCTAGCAGCAATCATTGTAGATATGACTAATATCAGATTTTCAAAATGTGTCATGCTCTTTTTGGCACCTTTATATTTCTAAGTCCAAAATATATCAAAACTATAACTACCAATAAAGCATATATAATCCAATAGATATAGTTTATTCTTCCCAAGATCCAAAAGATACTTAACCAAATTCCCAAAGCTATTGTAAAAATTATGAAATTTGTTCTAAATTTAATGCTACGGTTTTCAAAATAATTTTTCCGTGTACGAATACAATCAATTATTACTGTAGTTTCTTTTATTTTTTTATACTTCTTTTTATTAGAATCCCTGTTATTTCCATCAATAAGAACCTCCTTCTTTCTCCTATCGTTTATAGTATAACACCAATAAACATTCCCTAAAATGAGGGGGCTATTTTCTTCTACTCTTCCGATTTCGCATTTCATAATCATACCACTAATATGCTTCTTTCTTCTTTTGGATGAAGTAAAATTGCCCCCAGAAAAGGCTAAAACGCCTTTTCCATAATTTTTTATTGGTTGAGGGACATGAGGATGATGTCCAAATATTAAATCCCATTTTGGGTTAATGGTTCCTTTTTCTAATTCATACTTTTTGTAAAAAGGCAGACTCTGTTGTAATCTTTGAAAGAGAGGAATACTTGGTTTTATGTTAAAAGGGTTATAATTTTCTATAAGATGATAGATTTTTCGCCATTTCTCATCAGTATAAAAACCTTCTAGAATTAGATTAATCGTTTTACGCTGGACTTTCGATCGTACATAAGGCTCATTTTCATAATGCCAATGGGGGAAAAAAATGTTGAATTTATCTGGTTTATGATTTTTAGCATAATTAAAAAATTCTGCTATTAAATTTTGATGTTTTTTATTACTCCACATAGTACCTGATACAAAATTCAACTCTTTAAATTCAAAAGATGATTCATTTACATCACCAAAAACATTAAAATTATGTTCTTTAATCAAATTAACTGATTTTTTAAATTCTTCTTCACCAAAATCAGCGGCATGATTATTACTAACACATAATAACCACCTATTGGCATTACTTAGATTCTTATCATTATTTGTAATACTTTTTGAGTCCAATTCAAGGCTAGAAGTATTGTTAAAAATCTTTGATAACTGTGTTAGTATACTTTTATTATGTCTTTGAGATACAATATCACTTTTTTCATCAGTTATTATCCCTTCTAAATTTCCAACAATTAAATCAACATCTTTAAAAAACTTTATAATTCTTTTCTCAAAGTTTAAATTACAGTTGTCCATTTTCATTATATCTCCTACAAAACCAATTCTATATTCTATCTTTTTTGGTTTCAATTTATTAAGTAGATTTTTTTCAGATTCTGAAAGATTTTGTATTTCATTTTTTTTTATCAAATCGAGAAATTTAAACTCTCTCCAACCATCTTCGTTTAAAGTTCCAATATTCGCAATTTTGTGTATGGATATCTGAACCCTGCGATAGATATAGAGGATAAAAAATAATATAAAAACAATAGTGAAAATATAATACCAATGCGTAGACACAACCCATATTGTAGTAGCTACTGAGGAGACAAACAAGAAATAAATTAGAAACATAAAAGGATAATAAAAATTGACAGTAATATGTTTTAAAATCCAATTGATCGTCTCTCTTATATTATAAGGGAATCCAAATATATTTTTTGGCTTTTTTTTTGGCATAAGATAACACCTTAAGTAATTGTAATAAAATTTCCTAAGGATTTCATTTTAAATATAGTTTCTTCCTAATTTAATATTATATTAGAATTGTTTATATTATTGATCATTTTCAGTTAATTTTTATGAATTCATTCATTAAACTTATTTTTTTTATCGAAAGATACCATTTATAGGATCGATTTTTGAAATATGGATGAAATTAATTTGAATAAAATTAAGATTAATTTAGGAAAAGGTAAAGTTTTGATTAATAAAAAAAAGTTCAAATTTAACTAAGAAATGAATTTATTTGAGTGAAGAAGAATCAAGTATAACAAAAAGGTCAATTTTTTTTGCATTCCATCAAATAGCCGATGTAAATGCTTATCAATCATTTATCTTATAAATCTTTACCTTCTATTACGCAGTCATTGGAATTGAAATTTGGTTAGTAACAGTTGGTTTTATCTATATATAAATATCCTCTAGATGGTGATAGGTTAAAAAAAGTAAAAGAAGAACTGGTTAAAATTCACGAAGAAAAAAGAACAAGGATCTAATTAATTAATTTTTTTTTTTATTATAAAGATATTATTAATTGGCAATCTTTTTTAGATTAATTATACCCTTTCGAATCCTTTCAAGTATTTCATCAATTTCTTCTTTCTTAACTATCAATGGGGGCATAATCACGAGAGTATCCTTTTTATTACCACAATAATTGAGTAGTACCCCATCCTTAATTATTGAAATCATTCCCAATTGGCTGTATTCTTCATTATAAAATTCTACACCCCACATTAAACCTCTTCCTCTAACTTCTTTGATAAGATCTGAAAAATCTTCGGCAATCTCCTCTAATCCGCTTCCGAACAATTTTCCCATCTCCTTTACATGGCTTAAAAATTTTGGATCAGATTGCATCTCTAACATTTCTATAGCGATAGCACATCCCAATTCTGAACCACCTGTGGTAGAAATATGAATAAATGGATCATCTTTAAAAACGGCTCTTTCAATAAATGGTTTATAGCTGCAAGTAGATAATGGATATACTCCAGAACTCATTCCTTTTCCACAAACAATAAAATCTGGAACTATTTTCTCATTGGGATATAAACCTCCATAGATAGCCCAAAAGTGTCCAGTTCTTCCAAGACCTGCTTGCACTTCATCATTTATCATCATCACTCCTTTCTGATCACATATTTCACGAACTTCTGAATAATATCCTTCTGGAGCTATTAGAACACCCCCCGTGACAGGAATAGTTTCAAAAATTACGCATGCTATATCCTCCGTTACAGCATTTCGTAAGGCATCTATATCTCCATACGGTATTTGTTTAAAATTTGGAAGATTCCATGAAAATATGTCTTTAAAATTTGGATCACCTGTAGCTAAAGCGAATCCAGTATGACCATGATATCCTCCAATTGCAGAAATACAACCAGATCTTTTTGTATATGCAAAAGAAAATTTAATCGCAGTATCAATAGCTTCACCACCACTAACTCCAAAAGTAGTTTTACTAATATCTCCAGGCATTAACTCTGCTAACTTTTTTCCTAATAGTGCTCGTTGTTCGGAAAGAAGCATATGGTCACCTAAATCTAGTCCCCCCTCTAAAGCATCCTTAAGAATTTCTACAATTTTGGGATTTCTATGACCTAAGTTAAATACTCCTCCTGAAGATCTACAATTATAGAGTTTCAAAGGAGGAGTTTCTGGTTTTAATCCTTCTAAGGTTTTTAAGAAAATTCCCTCTCTTTCACCAGGAATAACTCCTAAACCGAGGCTTTTAAACATTCGAACTTTTGGACCGTTAACATGTTTGGAATATAGTTTTAACAATTCTTTTTGAGGCAAAGTCCCTATAAATTTCCTTGCAGGATTCTTTTTCATAATGTTAATAAAAACACATACAAATATATTAAAATTTTCAATCAAAACCCATAGATTCAAATGATATATTAGAAATTTATGTATTATTAGAAAAGAGAAAAGAAAAAAGAAAAATGATAATCTCGAATCAGTTCTTCAAATTTAGAATTCTGGCTATTCTAAAACTCATAACCACACTTTTTACAAACATGCTTCTTAGCGTACATGGGTATATGGCCAACATAGCTCAGTACTTTTGTTTTATCTTCTGTGACCTTTATATGACTCCCCACGGCGCCACACATAGGACAAGTAATGCGTTCATCACTAGCAAATCCCCCTGCCCCGATTTCTGGTGGTTTTAATTCATCTAATTCACTTTCCACTTCATGAAGATGTGCTGATGTAGATTCTAAGGTTTGCTCTTTCTCAGTAAGTGCATCTGATAATTCTTGAACTTGTGTATCTCTTTGTAAGAGTGTATTATTTAATTCACTTAATTGTGAATTTAATTGATTAATCTCACCTTGAGCGCTTGAGAGTTTTGAATTTAATTCTTCAACTTGAGAAGTTAAAGTCTCATTTTTATTATTAGCTTCATTAAGCTGATTTTCTAAATTAGAAGATTTTTCAAGTTCTGAAGTTAAATTTGTTAATTTATCGATAGATTCAGCCAAACTATTTTCTAGATCCTCTGCTTTAGACTTATATTCTGCTAATTCTGTTTTAAGGTTATTATTTTCAGTATTTAATTCTCTAATTATTTCCTGATCGTCAGTTTTTGCCTTTTCTAAATCTGATTTAACATCTGATAACTGATTTTCGTTTTGTTCGAGTTTACTCTGTGTAATATCAAGTTCATTCATTGTGTTTGCTAATGTGTCTTTAGTTTGAGTAAGTTCATTTTTTGTATCAGCAAGTTGTTTTTCTAAATCATTAACTTTTGATCGTAGATCTAGTAAAAATCTTCCTTCTACAGATAATTTTTTATCTGGTTTTGCTTCAGCCTTAGCCCAGTCAATTGACATTTTTGTCAGCCTCGGTTTTAAATTTTAATTTAATTTTATGAATTAAATTTATTACTAATATATAAATCATAGTGTATTAAGTTTTTAATTATTTTTAATTTTAGAAGTCATTTTCTCATATTAAAGATTACAATTTAATTATTTACAGAATTATATTATATAATATTGAAATCATTGGTGAAGTTTGATTAATTCAGCAAAAAAAACAGATGATTCACCACATAATATTAGTTATATATCAACTTCTGGAGTTCATAAAACACCATTCACTCTTATTATTCTTTTAGAGTTTTATTTTGGATGCACAGTTTTAATTTTAATTAATCTTTGGTTTTATAATGATCTTTATTATCTCTTAACAGGTAATAGATTTTTACCTTTTCTTTTCATTGGTCAATGGTGGGAGTGGTTATTACTCCCTTTGAATATTTATGGTAATCTATTGTTATTTAGTTTTTCGATTATCTTGTTTTCAGCTATTGTTTTTAAAATTTTAAATAGATTATGTCCTCCAAGAGAAGGCATCTTTAAAAAAAATAGTAAAGAGTGGAAATATACCCACAGAAGATTTTGGACGGCATACTTTCCAATTTGGTTAGCTAGGGCTCTACCTTTACCTTGGTCTGATATAATTGTTTATCGATTATTAGGAGTTAAAATAGGAAGAAATGTAGTTGCTTATGAAGGGTATATTGATCCAGAGTTAATTGAGATAAGTGATTACACCATGACTTCTCTTAATATTTGTATTTTTTCACACCTAATATATCAAGATAAAATTCTTATCAAACAAGTGAAGATTGGTAAAGCTTGTATAGTGGGGCCACATACAATTATCTGTCCAGGAACAGTACTTCATGATGGTGCTATTTTAGGAGTAAATAGTTATACCTGGATAAATCAGGAATTAGAAGGAGATTTAATCCATGTTGGAACACCTGTTAGTATGACGCTTCAAATACAATCTGTAGAAGAATCTCAGAAAAAAGCTGAAAAGATCAAGAGTGAAGCTCAATCAAGTTCAAATAATATAAATAAAAGTAAAAATGGAGGTTTATGATAATATATGTTCCAACCAGCAAGTATGAAAGGTGATTCTCCAACTCCAATTGATGAGAGATTAAGAAATAAATATATCTTCCTGTACTATACAATCATCAGCCTAAGCTTCATACCTGCCATCTTATTTGAATGGTATTATGCCATTTTCCTTTGGAAAGATCAATTTTACTTATTATTTTTTTTCTTATTACCTTTCAATATTATTATTTTGATTCATTTACTCCAAATTAGTGCTATTTTATTTTCAGTTATGTTTTTAGCTATTCTAAATTTAATACATAATCCAAAGCAAGGCATTTTTAGCAGAGATATTAAAGATAAAGATTATTTTTACTGGAATTTGAGAAATGTCATAAAAAAGTGGCCCCTTTTTATTACAGCATCCAACCCATTTCCTTGGTTAAAAAATCGGTTTACACTTCTTTTTTTCGGTGTCAAAATTGGGAAAAATGGAATATGTGATAATAGTTGGATCTCTTCTGAATTTGTTAACATTGGAAAAAATGTAATTATTGGAATGAATTCAAATGTATTGAGTTTTAGTATTGAACCGGATAAGTTAATCTTAAAGCAAATCGTAATTGAAGATAATGCTTTGATTGGAGCAAAATGTGTTTTACTTCCAGGGACTTATATTAAACATAATACAAAATTAAGTGCTCATTCGTATACTAATATTGATCAAGTATTAGAAGAAGGTTCAATTTACATAGGACATCCAGCAAAAATAAAATTAAAAAAAGATAATGATAACTGAAAAGAATATCAAATTAAAAAATAAGGAAAAAAAATCTTCAAAAAAGAGATTCGTTATTATTTCAGACACCCATATCACTCGATCTCATGGACCTTTTAATCTTCATGTTTATAATCTAGGTATTCAACAAATTAATAAGATAAAGGACGTTGATCTTTACATCCATTTAGGAGATATAACTCATACGGGTACCCTTTTAGAATATGAATATGCAATGGAACAGTTTAAAAAGTTCAAGCCTAGATCTGAATGTCCATTAATGAGGATAATCGGTAATCATGATGCAATGAATGTAGGGTATTTACTTTTCGAAGAACTCATCGGAAAGAGACATTATGAATATGAGGATGATGATGTCTATGTGATAGGAATAGATAGCACAAAACCAGACTTACCAGGAGGGATAATTCATCATAACGTTATAAAAGCTTTAAGAAAGAGATTGGAAGCTCCTGAAAGAGAAGATAAACTCAAAGTAGTGTGTTTTCATCATCAACTTATACCTATTCCAAATACAGGTAAAGAAAGATCTGCAATTGATGATTCAGGAGATATGCTTAAAATGCTGTTAGAAACTAAAGTAGATTTAGTTTTAAATGGACATAGACATACATCAAATTTATACACTGTAAGCAGTAGTGAAAAAGATTTATTTATTTTTAATGCTGGAACATTTTGTTGCAACAAAACAAGATATAGAGATATGTTTACATATTCTATTATTGATATCGATCAAACTAATTTATCTTTTAAGGTAATTCCTGTTATGGATTCTAATTCTAAACTTGAAATTTATCGTCAAATTAATTATTATCTTCCTTTAGAATTAGAAGAAGATCAAAAACCATTATGCAAATTTATTCAGTTATCTCATTCTTTAATAAATGAAAAGTCTGAAAAGCAAATTACAAATTTCGATAAAGCGATTGAGAAAATAAATAATATAGATAGTGTTGATTTAGTAGTCCACACAGGCAATGTCACCCAAAATAGTTATAAGCAAGAATTCCGAATTGCTAAAGACAAAATTAGTAGATTAAAGTATCCTTATATTATTGTACCGGGTTATACTGATTCAAAACCTCCTGCTTGGGAATATTGGGAACGTTATTTTGGTGAGTTTGATCCTTTATTTGAAAACGAGAAATTATACTTTCAGGGATTAAATTCTACAACTCGTGATTCAACAGAGGGCTTTATAGGTAGAAAAAGAATGAATAATTTTATTGATAAAGTATTATCTCTTAGTCACAAAAAAATTTTTGGGGTTTGTTGTTTTCACAGTTTAATTCCTACACCTTTAAGTGTATGGAGAACAGAGTTAATAGATTCAGGAGATATACTATCCCAATTCGCACATTCACAAATTGATTTATGTCTTAATAGCTCACCCGGTATTTCGTTTAATTTAAAAGTAGATCACACTATCTTTTCGAATGGAGGTAATATCAACTCTGAACGATTTGATAACAATTTTATGGAAATAGATATTTATAGAAAAGGTATAGTTGTTTTAAAGGAACATAATTTAAGAACTGGTAAGATAAGTCAAGTAGGTAATTACAATATTACTATATTTATTTAGATTCTAACTAATTGGAATATCTAAAGAATTTTATTTCAATGAAGTTTACTCAATTTTAATAAGAAATAAACTTAAAAAGGATATTTTTTTATAAAAATAAGAATTAGACTTTAGACTGAAAACTATTTAAAGCTTTTAAAGAGGTAATGAATCTTTTGGCGATGGTAAAATTGAATTTATTAAACATTTTTCAACTTAGAGTTAATAAGAAATTTATTAATTATGAAGGTAAGAATGTCAAGGAGGTTATTTCTAAATTTTTAGATGAATATGGAGATAGGCTTGATTCTGAATTATTAGATAAGACGAAACAAAAATTTAATTCCCATGTACTTATCCTACTAAATGGTCGAAATATCAAGTATCTGAAAAATTATAAAACAAACCTTAATGAAGGAGATGAGCTATACATATCATACGCTTTAGCTGGAGGTTAAAATTACAAACCTTTTAGAAGTTAAACTTAAATAATTTAATCATCATTATTACTTTACGAAAAGTGATGATTTATTAATAGTTCTTAATATTGATAATTCTAGAAGATAAACTTCATTGAGATTATAATTTTGCTCATGGTGATTTAACATTACAAAGAAGATTGGAGTAATGGGTCTGGATAATGCTGGGAAAACCAGTATCATCACAGCTATTACTAAACGATTTGGTTTTGAAGAACAGATAGCCAGATTGACACCGACGAGGAGGATTGCCCGAGATTCATTCAAATTTCTTGGTATAGAATTTACAAGGATGGATTTTGGCGGACAGAAACAATACAGAGAAGAATATCTAAAACATCCTGAAAAGTATCTTACGGGAACAGATTTATTATTCTATGTTATTGATGCTCAAGATTTTAATCGCTATATAGAATCTATAGACTATTTGGAAGAGGTCTTACTCTTTTTTAAGGAAGAACAAGACTATGTACCTATTTGCATACTTTTTCATAAATTTGATCCTCAACTAATAGATGATGTACAAATGAATAAAAGAATTCTTACTTTAAAACAAGCACTCACGAGATATTCCAATGATTTCGATATTTTTTTCTTTGAAACGACTATTTATGATATAAAGTCGATTATGGATGCTTTTTCAAGTGGCTTGTCAATGTTATTTGATAAAATTGACATGGTGTCACAATTATTCGCTGAAATAAGCAAAAATTATAATTCGATCCTAATGGCATTATTCGATTCAAAAGGAATAACTCTTGGTGAGTATTATAGACCACATCTTCAGTTGACTGAAAAAGTAAAAATATATGAGAAATATATTGAATTACAAAAGCGTGTAATTGCAGAAAATAGAACCTTACTTGAGTTTTCTGATATTTTTGAGAGTGGAGAAAGATTCTCTGGAATAATTGAGGTTTTAGAATTCGGTAATTTAGAGTTCTACTTGTTATTTATTATTGAAGAAGATGAAGATTTGCAGAAAACTGTGTCTTTATTAGACAAAATTGAAGCTGCAAAACCCCAAATGGAAAATCTTATTTTACAAATAATCCAATAAGGAATAGAAAAACGCAGCTGGAGGGATTCGAACCCCCGAGCGCTTATGCGCACCGGCTTTCCTAATTATTCAAATTAATTCTCGAGGCCGGCGTCTTGCCATCTAGGCTACAGCTGCATTATATTCTTTTATTGATTTTAAATATGAGTAAATTTAATTCTAAATATTTTTCAGAGAAAAGAATAAATTACTAATATATAATTTGAAATGAATCTTTAAAATTGTTTTTATTTTGACGTGGGTACATAAATTTTCAATTTTGATGATGGATCGTGTAATTTAATCAGACCCTCTTCTTCATATTGTTGTAAAAGAAGTTTTACTGTTGATACTCGTATATCATATTTAAGAGCGATATCCGTCGCCAAAATTGTTTTTCTCTTAAGGATTGATTCTTTTATCTCTTTTTCTAAATTAATTGGAATAAAAGCATCTCTTTCTACTATACTAATTTGTTTTGTTCTTCCATATTTCCTTCTTAAGTTTAGCGTTGTTTTTCTTACTATTTGCTTTTCTTCCTTTTCAGACATTAAAATTCACAATTCTTTAATTTTATATTGGTATTAAAAGCAGAATGAAATTATAAATACATAAAATTAAATAAAATTTATGATTTAATATTGAATTTTTAATTTCTATAACAGGAATTCAATAAAATCCCAATATTCATTTGAATTTGAACGATCAAGATTTTTTTAATATAAGGAAAAAAAGACCAGAAGAGATATACTCTGAAGCTTCAGATTATTTTAAAGGAAAGGTGCTAGAACAATATGCTAACTCTAAGAGTTTAATGAAGATTCAAGAAAATATTACGATCAGAGCATTAGATTTACTAAATCTTAAAAAAAGAGGTTTAATTTTGGACGCGGGGACTGGCCCAGGGTTTACTGCAATGTATTTAAATGAAATAGGTTATAAGACTATAGCAATTGATATTATTCCTGCATTTTTAAGTCACTATAAAATAAATGAATTAAATCCAATTGCGTCCGATATGTGTTTTCCTCCTTTTAGAGCTAATACATTTGATGCTATTATTTCAATTTCTGCTTTACAATGGATTTATAGGGATATCAAGAATAATTTGATGAAAAATCAATTAATTAATTTAGCAGAACATTTTTATAAAATTTTGAAACCAAAACATAAAGCAGTTTTTCAATTTTATCCTAAAAATAAAGAAATACTTGATAATGTAGGCAGAATTTTCATTACTAAGACTGGGTTTTCAGCTAATATTATTATCGACAATCCTAAGAACCCAAAAAAAAGAAAGATTTATTTACTTCTGGAAAAGGTTTGAGATTTAGAGTTCAGAAATTTTGATTTAAAATTAGTCAATTATTTATTAATTTGAATAATAATTTAAAGATAAATTAAAAAGTTGAAGTATCATGGAAGAAGTATATCTAAAATAATTTCATTTTGAAAGAATATTCACTTTAATTTTTCAGATTTAAGGATTTGGTTTTTGCATAATATTTTATTTAACTTCTTTTATAATATTTTTAAAAATTATTTACGTACAAAAAAGTTGATTTTATGAAAGTTTTATGCAAACGTAAAAAACGGTTGAAACAAACATCGCTTATTTTAATATTACTTTGTCTAAGCTTTATACCAAACTATTTTGCAAACTTTATTGATTTTGGCAATAATTCTGAAGAATCCACTCACACAAATGATAATATTCAAGAAATGTTTAATGACATGGATCTAAAAACTAACTCATTAGGAAATGTATCTTGGTGGGATACTTCTTTTAAATATAGACGAATAGTTGAAATTTCTAATCCTTATCCATTGGATTTTATAGATTATGGTGTTAGTGCATCATTTAACTATTCACAATTAATCCAAGAGGGTATGATTTATCAGGAAGATTTAGACGATATAAGAATAGTAGAGAACTATAAATTAAGAAATTTCTATATTGTAAAAGACTATCCAGAGACAGGTTTAGCAACGGTCTACTTTGATACCAATGTCTCCCAAAGTACAACAGAGTTTGATACTTATATGTATTTTGGAAATGACACTGCTAGCAATGCAGAAGCTATTGATCCGTTAGACAGTTTTGGTTGGGTGAAGAATGGAGATTTTGAATTAGATGTGAGTACCGATCAGTATTTTGAGCCTTATGGATGGACTTTTTCTCACGATCAAGTTGATCAGATTAAAGATATAAGTAATTCTCGGGAAGCTTTTAATTATTCTGCGGATAGTTATATATTTTTTGAAAATAGGCTAGTGGATATTGATGACGCTGAAATGGCAGAAAGAGTAGTATCGGGAGAATATTCTTATAAATGGGGAGGTGAGGGTACCTTCCTACCACAAACAGCTTGTCGTGATTATGTGGGAACATTTTATTCTTATCCGTTCAAAGTTCCAATAATACAAGGTGGACTTGGGGAAATCAGTTTACATGTTTACAGAAATGTAAGAACTTGGTTTTTTGAAGATGAAGAAGGAAGTACTGGAATTTCAGAAGATGGATACTTTTTAAGGTTATGCAACGGATCAGATGCAAAATATACTGCAGATGTTGATTTGCATGAAAATATCGGAAATTTATATGATAGTTGGATAGAGACATATGGAGGATACGCATATATTTCACCAAATAAGAAAACACTTCGCTATCATACTGAATTAAAAGAACATTTTAATATTGATCCTAGTTTAGATACAAGATCAGGTACAAGTTCAGATGGAGATCTAACAGGTTCTTTAGAGATTGATCTTACTGATTATATGGGAGAAGTTATCTTCTTAGAGTTGGGTACATGGGGGCCAGAAGACGGTGATACACAAACGCAGAAATCAGGATTTTTCCAAGTTGATGATATAAGATTTAATTATACAATATCAGCAGAAATGCAAGAGTCTCAGGCTCAAGAATCATCAATAGAAGTTATAGCAAAAGATATTGATGGGAGGATAGTACCAAATGCTGAGATAACGCTTGTCAATAATTCTATTGCTAAGGGAGCACCTGGTTATGAAGTAGCAACTGGAACAACAGATTTTACTGGAAGAATTCGCTTCACTCAAATACCAAATGGTAGATATAATATTACTGCAAATTATACTCTTGGAACACTGGAGGAAGAGGTCTATAATAGCTATTCTTCAGGAACCGGTCCATTCTACTTTAATGGTATCTCATACACTAAAGAGATCACATTAGATTTATGGACTATCGATTTTGAGATTGTGGATTGGGACGGAAATCCTTTGAGTATGGGATATATTGAGGTAAATGAAAGTTTGAATGGTGATTTCTTGAAAAAAATGACATTAGATCAAAATGGAAGAGCTACATTTAGGTGGTTAAACCAACCATCTTACTATTTTAGAGTATATTATGACCATGAGGATTATTCAGGGAATCCGGTTCTATTAAATGAATCATATATTTATAGAAGTGATTATAATAAGCCTGGAGTTAAATACCAGAGTCATTCAATATCTGTAAAAGATTCAAATAGTAATCCTCCTGGAGAAAACAGTTATTCAATTAGTGAATATATTTATACGAATGGATCTAATACTGAGTTTGGATATGAAAAAATTATCAAATTCAATGTTTCATTAACAAGTATGACTGATCAACTCGAAGATATCTCTATATATTATATAGATAAGTATGGGGTTACTGGTTCTAGTTCCCATCTGATATATTTTGAGGATGTGTATGGTCCTGGTGAAGATAATGATTTTATTGAACTGGATGTTCCTTTAATTGATAATTCTAAATTGGAAAGTGAATCATTCGAGCTTCATGGTTTATTAATTGAAGTTAACGGATTGAATTTCTCTCAATGTAATGGAATTATTGAAGTAAACACTGTTGAGACTTGTAACGTCTATAATAGGACGCATTTGGCTAGAATAAATATCCAGACTATAGATGAATATGATAATCCAATCTCTTCAGCAATACATATATCTGATATGATTTCAGGTGAACTTATAGAACTTAGTTCCTCAAGTAGTACTACTAATGGTTGGGCATTTGATAGTGAAGATCTACCATTTTGGTATCTTAAAGATCGAGTTTATAATATTACAATTGATGCATATAACCTAACGAATGTTGAATTTGATATTGAAAACATTGATCCTCCCCAATTTAAACCTCAAGGAATAACTTGGTTTAATTTTACATTACAGCAAAATTCAACCATAATTTTTCGGGTTTATTTACCAGGAGTAAATACTTCTTACTTTCTTACTTCCTTTTCCAACAGTTCTGGTACACCAGAAGCATATTGGGGTGAAAATGTAACTTTCTCATTGATTTTCGAATATACAGAAGATAATGGTCAAACTTGGTTACCTGTTATCGACCCAAGTGCAAGATGTACATTATATATAAGAAGAGCAGGGACATCAATAGATTTAGTTGAAGTTACTATGGAGCATGATACTGGTTCAGGAAATTTTTCAATCACATTTAACTCTAATAGCTTATCTGCAGGTAGTGGAAGTAGATTTTATAACATTAGAATCGAAGGTACTTATCCGGGATACCCTGACCCTAATAATGAAGGATTTTTACTTGAAGTTAAAGCAATACCTACAAGTATCAGAGCTTATGATCATGACACCCAACTGGAGTTAGCTGATAAAACTTATACTGCATATTATAATGAACTCATAAGTGTTATGGTATTTTATTCGATAAGTGAATCAGGAGATCCTTTAGAAGATGCTTATCTTACTTATGAATGGTTAGGCCTTGCTCCTACAAGATTTTATGCTGATCCAGTTTATTCTGAATATTATACTTTTACAATAGACACTTCAGATGCTCAAACAACAGGTCTAAAAGTTATTAGTATTACAGCCACTTATGAAAACTACTCATCTCAATCAAATTTCTTAGTATATCTAAATATTCTTGAAAGAAAGACAACTCTTAATGGTCAATCTGAAGCATTATACTATATTACTTCTACAGTAGATGTTCAAGATCAACGAAACTTTATATTTACATATCGAGATAGTAATACAAACAGCATTATTGGAGATTTATCTACTTCTAGTTATCTTTGGGAGGAATTATATTCAAATGGAACTAAAATTCCTGGTAGTTTTGGTTCAGGGTCATTGTCTCAAAATTTAAACCATAGTTATACATTAGATTTTAATACAGAGTTAAAACCAGTTGGTTATTATTTTCTATATGTTACTTTAAAGCAGGATAATTATGAACAAAAAAATGCGTTTATTTATTTAGAGATAATATTAAGAGAATTTACAGTAACTATTCTAGAACCACATTTAGGAAGTAATAATCAAATTACATTAGCTAAAGGAGCTGGCCTAGATTTTGAAGTTGAAATATGGGACGATTCAAGAGATATAGAACTACAAAATGCAACTGTTAAATTTAATTTTAGAGGTACTAATTATACATTTAATTCAAATCCAACAGAACCGGGATCTTACAATATTTCAATTTTAACAGGGAATATTGATACTTTTTTCACAACAAAAACATTTGTGGGTAGACTTTATATTATTGCTTCGAATTTCACGCAACAAGAAATCACGATTACAATTACAATCAAAATGGATGAGATTTTTCCTGGTATGCCTACATTTTACTTCATCATAATAACTGCGGCAATTGTTGGTATTGTTGGAAGTGTTGTTGCATATCGAGTTATTCAACAAGCCAGAATACCAAAGCATGTGAAAAAGATCAGAAAGGTAAAAAGCCTTATAAAGTCTAAAAAGGCTATCTCTGAGATTATTTCTGTGCCAACGAAAGAACAGATGATGAATAAATTATTTGGGAATGATTGGAAGGAAATCGGTCTTTCATTAGAAGATACTTTGGGGATAAGTGATTTAAAAAAAAAATCTCCAATCAAGGAAAAATTAACAAAAGATAGAGGTGAGATAGAGTAATGCCAATAGGATTAGTAATAATGAGATGGGACATTAAAGTCAGTACTGAAATTCTTGCTAAATACCCTGAGGAATTAATAATTAGTGATGAAACTTTGATGCAAATATATGCAGCACATGAATATACAGGCGAACCAGGAATGATAAGTTTATTGGTTGGTCCTCTTAATATTGCTTCATACTATACGGGGAGAGAAAAACCATTATATATCATTTTACTTCTGAATTTAGATGAAGATGCCGATACATATGAAGGGGGTTTATCTGATATATCCCGGGTAATTTTTCAAAACTTTGAAGATAATGCATATCTTGAAATGATCCCTTTTCTTTTCCAGCGTTTATCTACTTATCCAAATTTAAATCAAGAGCAAAGTCTTTCTGTAACTTACTTAGACAATGTTAATCGATTGATAATTGGACGACTTAGAGAAGAAGGTGTAATTACAAAGTCAGAATTAAAAATTTGGTTAAAAGATCGATATAGGGAAGGATTTTTTGATGTTGATGCAATTCTAATGGAACTTATTAAGAAGGAAATTATCAAAGAAACATCTGTAAAAGGTATGCCTTCTGAGTTAATATTTCTAATAAATGATATTTTTATGATTCGGAAACCGCCAATAGATTTGTTAAAGAATCCTGTTGAACGTGGTCTTCCTGAAAGGTTTCTTGAGGAATATAATATAGCTGTAAGAAAATTCTTTCAAAAATATCGTCCTACTGATGAAGATAATCTAAAAATTCTTGATGAAGTAATTGCAGATCCTCAGGTTTATGAAATTCTTAAACTTTTGAGAATATCGATAGTAACTAAGAATGTTTTAGAGAAACTTCGAAAAAAAGGTGTTGAAGATATTGATGGAGGGCTAAAAAAATTATGGGAAAATCAATTAATTCATGTATTTCAGGATTCAAAAGGCAATGAATACTATGCTTTACTTTCTGATTTTCATAGTTCTTTATTTTATCCTAGGTATATGTTAAACACGATTATTTATCAATATGGTGTAAAGTCTAAATCAAATAGCGTTTTAATTGAATATTTAAATGTGCTTGACGACAATTATCACCCAACGAAACTCAAAAGCAAAGTTGAAGAAAAAGAATAATTCTAATTATTATTTTTTAATTTTATTTTTATTGATTACTTAAATAACTCTTAAGTTTAGTTGCTTTTTCACAAAATTCTTTATATAGTGAATCATCACCTAATTCAAGACATAAATCAGAAATTTTTTCAAAATAATCAGCCGTTTGGGCAATATCTCCATTTTCTAAGCTACTTTTAGCTTTATGGATTAATTGGTCTCTTTCAAATAAAGGTTTTAATAATGGAGAAGCATCTGTAGTTATTCCCAAGATATCTGCCACAATTTGTATCATTTTATCCCGATTATTTGGATCTATAGCTACCATAGAATACGTTTTTAATCCAAGAATTTCTTCAATTTTCTCAACACTTAACGCATTTGGTAGATCTTGTTTGTTTCCGATTATAGCAGTGTGAGCGTATGGAGCATGTTCCTTTACTAACTCGATAAAGTATTTACTTTTTTCCACATTCTCTAATGTAGAATCTGTAATGATAAGAACAGCATCACTACCTAAAATAAAATCATTCCATAAATAACTAAATTGTTCTTGACCTGCGAAGTCCCATAAATGAAAATATAGTTTTCCAATTTTAACAGTTGAGATTTTACCTGTTATTGTAGGAATATGTACTGACGGAATTTCTGTAGCACATATAAGTTTTGTTGTAGTAGTTTTTCCCACTCCTGAAAATCCTACCAATGAAATTTTGGTTTTAAGGTTTCGATGAATAGAATCCATGATTGGATCAATAATTTCCATCAATGAAGGATCTAAGTTATCTATACTATCTCCAAAAGTGTCCAAAAATTCTTTTTTCAGGTTTTTTAATTCACTCTTACTCCTATTAAGATCATCATTTATATCAGTTATAAACATAAACATTACTCCTAAATCCTGATCTGATGAGAAGACTATTTTATATTTTATATAATCATAATTATCTAGTTCAATTCCCTTTTTCTTTATTGAAGCATCCATAATTTCTTGGTATAGTTTATTAAAATCCTCTGTGGTTAAGCTTTTACCAAAATTCTTATTGTAAATCACTTTATCATCCTTCAAAATATAGACTTGTCTTAACATACCTCTCCAGCTTTGAATTTTTTAACCTGCTAAATTCAACAAAATAATTTATTTTTTGAAATAAATTGAAAATTTTGATATTTTTCTTTGATTCTCCAATCTAAATTAAAATATTTAAATTTTTATAAAAAGTAGGATTAGAAGGATATTAGGTAGAATTATTTAGATTACTATAATATTTATACTGAAAGAAATTAACAAAAAATTTTTAAAAAGTGTATTTGTGTTAATTAAGACAAAGATTTCAAAATTTTTTATATCTAAAATCCATCGAATGCAATTTTTGTATTAATACCATGACATCCTTTTTATCTAATAAACACTTAAATATTAAAAATTGTATAATCTATGATAACAAATAAT
>JBHLNK010000153.1:0-4206 GCA_048941625.1 Promethearchaeota archaeon
TATTAGGAATAGTTTCAATTGCTATCATGGACCATCTATTCCTAATAATGTAATTCCATCCTAAGGTAAAGTCATTAGAGATTATCATGTTTTTTGCTTGTGGAGTAAATAAAGCATTTTCTAAAACTGATCTATATACTATTGCCAATGGAACGCCTGTACAACCATAATTAAAAACTTCAATTAGATTAACAGAAATTGAGAGCCCCCATTTATTTATTCCGCCCATAGCTAGCATACTACCCATTCTAAAGGTGAAAAGCTTCTTACCATGTATTTTTGTATAAACCCATGATACTGTAGGCATCATTAAAAGAGAAAGATCAATAGTTTGTCCAAATATAGGTCGTTTATTAGTGTGAGAACCAATAGCAGTACAACCTCCTGCAATTAAAGGGGATTGTGGATATCCTGTGAGCATTGGTATTATTTTACCATAGTAAATGTCCCAGAAACAATTTTGAACCAAAATGTCCATAAAATCAATTGAAATCTCATAAATATCCCCGTTAAATGAGATAGATACTGTATCAATAGCATCAGCAATTCCATTCATCTCTAGCAGGTATTGATTTGGTATAAAATCAAGATATTCTAATGCAGAATAAATAGCAATATCATACGAGAGTCCTATATCTTGAGCTTGGAGCATAATCATAAGCTTCATCCAAGCAATTTGATCAGCTAGGTTTTGTCCCTCTAAAAGTCCAAGAGCATAGTAATTATCTGCTTCTACATATAAATAAGGTTGATTGTTAGAAAATCTCCACTCAGCATAATTAGTGTCAATATCATTATTTTCGCAAGCATTAGTAAAAGAAATTAAGCCTGAAAATGTACTAATACTTAAAATGAGTAGTAATAAAACTGATTCATTTCTTAGTTTCATTATTCTTATACCTGAAAAAAGTTTATACTATTTCTAAAAAAAAAGATTTAAATTACACACTTTCTCTTCTTTTCAATCAAAAATTTTAGAATTATTCTAATTTCTTAACTTCAAAGTAATCAACAGTAATGGTATGCTTTGTCTCAATAATTTCTCCTAATATCAAAACTTCTTTATTTAAAAATCTATCTAATACTGGATCTGTTTCCCACATTCGAGTTTTTTTCCTGACAAGAATTTCTGGCCATCTTTTTTTGTAATCATCTAATGGTTTGATATAATATTCTGGTCCTTCTGAACGAGATCCTTTTCCTCTTATAATTGAAAAGAGAATGCCTTTTATTTCATCCATAATAAATTAAGATTTTTTTAAAAATCATTTCTGTTTTGATAAATACCGAATTTTTACAAGTAAATCACGTAATTCCATTTTATCATTTTCAGCAGTAATATATTTTTTTCCAACTCCTTCTGATAATGGGATAGTCTTTATTTTATTTCCTTGTAGAGATACCATATTCCCAAATTTTCCTTCTATAACAAGCTTCATCGCCGCTAAGCCGAATCTTAATCCTAAAATTCTATCAAAAGAATTTGGAGTTCCAGCACGCATTGTATGTCCTAAGACAACACTTCTACATTCAAAGTCTACTCCATTCTTTTGGAACGCCTCTTTTAAATCATCTCTTAAATTTAATTCATCGACTATTATTTGAGACATACCTAACCTTGTCAAGAGAGGATTTCCAAAAGTATCTTTTGGTAATTTGTCAATAGTCTCTTTTGAAATTGTTTTAAAGTCTCTATGTAAAGAATCCAGATTAGGATAAGCTCCTTCTGATGTAGCGATAATATGATATTTATATCCCGCATTAGCTCTTTTCTTTAAAATTTCGATAATATCATTTTCCAAATCAAATGGAGTTTCAGGTATCAAGATTATATCCGCTCCTGCAGAAATACCACTGTACATTGTTAGAAAACCTGCATCTCTCCCCATGATTTCAACTACAAAGACTCTCTGGTGTGAATGTGCTGTAGTTGTGAGATTATCCATCGCGTTAGAGGCCAGTTGAACAGCGCTCCAAAATCCAAATGTATAATGTGTACCAATCAAATCATTATCTATTGTTTTTGGTACACCTACTACTTGTGCGTTTCCATATTTATATAGTGTATCAGCAACTCCTAATGTATCATCTCCTCCTATTGCAATTAAAGCATCAATTCCAATTTCATCAAATTTATTAATTAGTTCTTTTGATCTTTCTTCTTTTGAACTCACTCCTTTAAAAGGATTAGTCCTACTAGTATATAAAATAGTACCTCCAACTGTATGTAGGTCATCATGTTCTGCTATATCAAGAGGAATTGTGAGATTTTCTAATAATCCTTTCCAACCCTTAAGTATCCCAATACACTCTACCCCTGAGTCGAATGCTTTAAGCATAATTCCATAGAGGACAGAATTTAATCCAGGGCAGTCACCCCCTCCTGTTAAGATTCCAACTCGTTTTATTTGATTTCCCATATTATATCACACTTTTAATTTCTTGATTAAGATTAAGACAATTTATAATTAAGAATTGAAATTATATTATGTTTTATATTTAATCTAATTCTTTTTTTTCAATTTTCTCAAATTTAAATTTTGATTCATCTTGAGGAATAATATAACTTCCTCCTTGAGGATCTGTTATTTTTAGTGTAAATTGAAATTTACCTTCCAGAGCTTGCTTTAAATTATGCAATAGTTCGTCAATTTCACTTTTTTCTGGATCATTTTCTTCAAGATTATTTCTATAAATTAAGACTGCATTCTCAAATCTGAATAATATACCTTGTATATTGGTGTAATAGAAATCAGCTCTAGGTCCTGGTTCTACCGATAATTCCAATTCTGGAATTTCTAATTTTCCTAATGGTGAACGATAAATTTTAGATTTGAGATCTTCTTCATTTGTGATTTTTAAAGTTATTACACCTGGATCCATATTGGTAGTCAACGGGATAATATCATTTTTATGAAAATTACATTTATCGCATTCAAATTTTAAGATAAGCATTTGATCCCCATCGGGAAGATCATAAATACTTTTAGTAATATCTATCGTTCCATCTTGACACGAAGGACATTTAAATGAATAAACAACTTCATTACGTCTTTTATCATTACCCATATTGACATTTCCTATTTTAATTAAAATGAATTATTGATAAAATTCTTAGATTATTTTTTTAAAGTGGTTTAAGATAATAGTTTATTGAAAATAAATTAATTATTATAACAATTATTATTATAAATTCTATATTATTGTTTCATATTGTACTTAAATAAGTAAAATTAATAGAACTTTTATTCATTGTGTCTTTATTGGACATATTGCATTCAAGACAATTAAAGAATAATTTGATGAATAAATTGACAGACAATCAAAAGATTGTTGAAATTTCAATGCATTGTAGAGGCGGTCAGACTTGTATTACCGCAAGTCAGTTATTAGCCGAAATGGCATTTGAAGAAGGGTTTAGGGATACTATTGCAATCCCTATAATTGGAGCGGAACGACGTGGAGCTCCTATTCAAGCATTTACAAAGGTTTCTAAGAACAAAACGATTAAAACTTATGATAGTGTAGTGAATCCAGATTATTTATTAATATTTGATAAATCTTTGTTGGAAATACCAAGGATTAAAGCTTCAGTTAAGGAAGGTGTTAATCTAATAATCAATAGCCCAGATCTTATTGATACATTTGATCTTCCTAAAAATTTGAAAATATTTCTAGTAGATGCTACAGGTATTTGTATTAAACATAATTTTATGCATGCTAGTGGACCAATCCTTAATATTCCAATGCTAGGGGCTTTTGGGAAGATAACAGGATATTATAATCTTCAAACAATGGAAAAAGTAATAAAAAAGGAATTTGGAGAGAAAAGACTAGAGAAAAATATGGATGTTGCTAAAGACGCGTATGAATCTGTAAGAGAGGTGTGATTATGTCAGAATCAGAAAAATGGAAGAAGATTAATAAGTCTGTAAAGGAACGTCCTAAAGTTCAAGAATATAAGAATTGGAAAGAATTACCACCTATTCCTATTTCATTACCAATTGACGGAAATATTGGTACTACAGGTGATTGGAGAACTTTTAGACCAATTATAAAAGAAGGATGTAATAAATGCGGAATTTGTTGGATGTATTGTCCAGAAGGAGTAATAAAAAGAAAAGAAGACGGTAGTTTTGAGATAGATCTACGCTATTGTAAAGGATGCGGCATTTGTGCAAAAGAATGCCCTACAAATAATATAGA
>JBHLNK010000154.1:0-4184 GCA_048941625.1 Promethearchaeota archaeon
TTCATGATACGATAAATCATCAAATTGATTTATATCGACCTTCAATTGAAGCACTTAAAATGGCTGAATTGCATTATGAGACTTTATTTAAAGCTGCACGAGATGCCATTTTAATTATTGATAAAAACTCTGGAATAATAATGGATGTTAATAATGAAGCAGAAGTTTTATTTCAACGACCGTTTAAAGATTTTATTGGATTGCATTCAAGTCAAATATTAAGTGATATAATTGATATTGATTTGAATAAAGAATTATTTGATCAGATTAATTATCCATTTCCCTTAAGATTAGAGGTTATCGATAGTTCTGGTAAACTGATTCCTGTGGAAATCAGTTTCAATGAAATACAGATGGGTGGTCAAATTTTAAATCAATATATAATACGGGATATTAGCAAGAGAATCGAAGCAGAAGTTAAATTAAAGCATTCTGAAATCAAATATCGTCATTTATTCGAAGACTCACCTTTTTCTATTCTTTTAATTGACTCAAATGGATCATTAGTTGATTTTAATCCTATTTTAGAAGAAACCTTAGGATATACAAGAGAGGAACTAATGGGAAGGAAATTTCTAGATCTTTCATTAATACACAAAGATTATCTTATGGATGTTCTCAACAGACTAAAAAATCAAGAACGAGGTAGGTTTTTCTCTCCAATGGAAATTCAATTATATAAAAAAAATGGTAATCTAATTTGGGTAAATCTACAATCATCTTTAATTGATATCGGTGATGAAACGTTTTATCAAATTATTTGTGAGAATATAACAGAACAGAAAAAGTTAGAGCAGGAATTAAAGAAAATTTCTAGGTTAAAAGCTATTATTGCTGATATTATCTCTAGGTTTGTAGGCATACATATATTTGATGAAGCAATAATTGATTCACTAAAAGAGCTTGGTGAATTTATTAATGCAACTCGAGCATATCTTTACATCTTTAATGATGATTTTATTTTCACAAAAAGTAATTATATTTGGTCTCGTAAGTTAATTCTTCCCCAATATAATCTACCCGAATATATAGACATTAATAACTTTCCATGGTTGATAGAGAAATTTAGAGATTCTGATTATTATTATGTAAAAAACGTGGACTTACTTCCAAGAGAAGCAGTTAATTTGAAGTATTTTCTTAAAAATCATAATGCAAAAAATTTTTTAGCATTCTCAATAAAAATTAATGAGATTTTAGAAGGAATAATTTGTTTTGATAATATTTTAGATCATGATTATTGGATGGAAGAAAATTTAGAAATATTAACTATTATTTCAGAGATTCTTAAAAATGTAATGCTTCGTATGTTGGCTGAAGAGAATTTACGTATAAGTGAAGATAGTATGCACCAAGAATTAGATCGAGAGTATTTTTATAAGGAATTATTTGTAAATGATATAAATTCTATCATCAATAACATTAAAATGTCATTAGATGAATATGACGAGCTGGATAATCAAATTATATTAACTCCTAAAAGAAAAATATTTGATTCAATTAGAGATCAATGCATAAATGGCCAACTCTTAATTTATATAACCCAAAAATTAACTATGTTAAATGAAACAAACATTATTATTGAACCAGTGAACCTAAATGATGTTATTGAGGATGTTAAAGAATTTATTAAAAATAGCTATTCTAATAGAAAAATTAAAATAAAAGTTGAACATCCATTTGAGGATCTATATGTAAAAGCTGATAAGTTTCTTATTGATGTTTTTGTTAATATCCTTATCAGTTCAATTAGATATAATGAAAATCCTACAATTAATATTAACATCATTGTCGTTAGAAGCCAACAGGACAACATGAATTATGTCAAAGTAAAAATTATTGATTATCAAAAAGAAATTCTAAATATAGGAAAAGAAATGATATTCCGAAAAGAAAGAGATAAGGATAGTAAGATTAAAGAAATTATTTTAGGATTTCTTTTGGTGGAACGAGTACTAAATAATTACAATGGAAAAATATGGGTCGAAGGAGATTCTTTCGTAATTTTACTACCAGAAGCTTAAAAATTTTTATGATAATTTAAAATTACTAACTCTGAGAAGAGGATTCCTGAAACTTTAACTCATAGAGATTCATAAAACAAGAATTCTAAGAGAAAAAAACTTAAGAAGAATAATTTACGAAAAAAAACAATAATTATTCATTCCTTAATTTAACTTTTAGTTTTTGAGATTTTAATCGTATTAGTGCAATTATCAAAAAAGTTAAACATCCAATTACTATAAATACATTAAATCCTGGAATGGTACCAGAAGGACCTGAAGATGGGCTACTTTTAATAACCTGAACCTGATTGGAACTAAGATGACCTAATGTATCATTCGCATAGAATGTAATAGTGATTGGATCTCCATAATCGAGAGAGTCCCATAAAAATTCCCAAATATCAGTATCAATTGTTCCAGATGTTCCAGAAAATGGGACATTAGTAATCCCACCGTCTAGGCTGTACCATGTGCTATGTAAACTTAAATCGGTAATTTCAACTTCAAAATTGGGAGCTGTTCTCCCAATCGATTCTCCTGATATGGGAGATATTATGTTTATATCTGGATCAGTGGTATCCTTTATGAGGATGATTGTTGTAAAGTTTATATTTCCATACGTGTCATTTGAATAAAAACTAATATATATATTTCCATCCAAAGTAGAATTCCAAGCAGTTTCATCTATCGTAGAATTTATTGAGAAAAAGTATTTTATAACCCCGCTATTAATTACGTACCAAGATTTTGAAACATTATTAATATCGAAAAGATTGATATTGAATTCAGGAGGAAATTCTAATACTGTATAATTAGAAGGCATATTGATGAATATATCTGGACCATGGACATCTACATATATATATAAAGAATCATTACCTATATTACCAGCAGAATCATTAGCAAAAAACTCAATCAAGACAAATCCATCTTCCAGATTTTCCCATAAATCTTGGTTAAAACTGGTATTAAAATCAAAGATTTGTTTGATCCCACTATTTAAAGAATACCACATGGTATCTAGATTTGTATCATTGATTTCAAGCATAAAATTGGGTGCTGTGTGATTATATTGAAGTCCTTCAGATGGTTGAATAATGGTGATGTTAGGCTTAATTGTATCTTTTATAATAGTAATCTCTAAATGGCCAATATTGGAAACAGAGTCATTTGCATAGAATCTTATAATGACAGGACCTTCGTCCTGGTCATTCCATTCTTCAGTTTGAAATGTGTCATTTATAGTGAAAAATATTTTTTTCCCTCCATTCATTGTATACCAGCATTGATTAAAATGAGTATCAACAATTGTAATATTATAGCTTGGTGGATCTGAAGAATAATATGTATTATTCTTTGGATTGTGAAGTATCAATATTGGTCTTTGGTTGTCTTTATAAATTAAGACTTGGTCATATCCCACATTGCCAAAAGTATCATTGGCATAAAATGTAAAGAGCACGGTTGGGTCTTGGACAGCATCCCAAATATCTTGATCAATTGTTCCGATTGTGTCTTCAGTAGTATAGTTTATTCCATCATTAAAATTGTACCAGATTTTGTCTAAATTATCTTCATTTATGGAAATATCATAACTTATAGTATTATTTCCAAATAGTGAATTTTCTTTAGGAGAATTAATAGTTACAATAGGTGAAATCTCATCAAGATAGGCGTAGCGAGCTAAAAGTATATCATCTCCACCACTACCAATACTACTTGTTTCTCCTGCAAGATAAATATTATCTAAATTATCAATATCAAGACTACGGCAAATGTCTATTGAACTACCATTCCATATCCTATTCAAAATTAAATCTCCAGAACTGTTATACTTTACCATAAACATCGCATAGAGACCAGTAAATACATATCCTGCAATATAAATATTGTTTGATGAATCTAAGGCAATTCCTTGAGCATATTCATCGTCATCGTAAGCATTTATTTGCCAAGATCTTGCCCAGATATAATTTCCATTACTATCAATTTGATATAAAACCGCATCAGAATCATCTGAACTTTCTGAATAACCACAAACATAGGTAAAATTATTATCATCAAGCACCAAATCGTAAAAATTACCTATGGATCCTACACCTCCTGAAATAAAAATCCATTGTTGATCTCCTGTAGAATTATATTTTATTACGAATTTTCTATATATGTCTGGAATAG
>JBHLNK010000078.1:0-17588 GCA_048941625.1 Promethearchaeota archaeon
GTTAGAAAAATATAAGGTTATGATAAGACTAATAATTTCAATAAAATTAAGGTAAATTTATCAATAAATTTTTTTTAAAATTTTTAATTAATTCAGTATCAATTCAAAAAAAATCAGGAGGAATAAGAAATTAGAAATTTTGATGTAAAAGAAATTTTAGAATTGATAATAAGATTTGTAAATAAAGAAACGGATTTTTTGAACCCACATTTAAGAGAAAATACTCAAGTTTTTCATTATTATAAAGAGATTGTAAGATTTTGGAGCAAGTTAAATTTTATTGTTAAAAAAGTAATTAAGAATTACGAATCACTTCATAACGAAGTAAAAGCTAAATTCTTATATGCCGCTTATAGAACATTTTGGGAGAATGCTTCAGAAAGAACTATTTTTCAAGAATTGAAAGAAATTGATAAAAAAATACTAAAGAAAATGAAAAATTTCTCATGGAATAAAGCTCTTGCACGTAAAGATGAAAATGAAAAACTAAGTATTTTAGAAGCAATACCAAGTTTTATTGTTGATCATTTACTTCCTGTAATGGATTTTGATTTTCTGAAAAAAAATATTGAATATATGAATGGTTACGGGGATACAATTGAAACTACGATTCGTATAAACAATTTAAATACCGATTTAAACCCTGAAAGTTTGTTATCAAATATTAAAGGAACTTTTGATAAAAATAGTATACATTACCATATGGATGATGATATTCCAGATTTATTATGGGTTCTTGTATCTCAAAAAAACCGAATTATAAAAAATTCTTTTTATAAAAAAAGGAACCTTCTTTTTCACGATAAGGGATCTGTAGCTATTGTAAAAATATTATCACCAAATTCTAGTAATAAAATCATTGATATGTGTGCTGCTCCGGGAATGAAAACCGCTTTAATAGCTCAAGAAATCGATAATAAAGGTAAAATTTTAGCAGGGGAATTTCTTAATGATAGAGCAAAGATGATGAAAAATTTATTAAGTAACTTAAATATTGCAAACACACATATTATTAACACTGATTCCATTATTTTTCCAACCAGAGACTATTATAATTGTGATTTAATTCTTCTTGATGCTCCTTGTACAGGATCTGGAAGTTTCCTATCAAATCCTGAGTTAAAATGGCGTCAAAATTACAAATTTCTGAATCAAAATGTTACTTTACAAAAGAAACTACTTGAAAATGCTTTAAAATTACTCAAACCAAATGGAATTTTGGTTTATGCTACTTGTAGTCTATATCCTGAGGAAGGAGAATATCAAATTTTAGATTATATTCATGAATTAGATCCCCTAGATCTGCCAAAATGGCTCTCTCCAAGTTATAAAATTAAAAACAAAACGTTACCAGGGACAGGTAGGCTATTTCCCTCAACTCATCATACTCAAGGCTTCTTCATAGGAAAATTCAAAAAAAAATAATAATTACAATGATTATGTCAAAAAGAAAATATTGGACTGTGGGACAAATTGATGCCACTGGTGTACGTGGACCACATGAAAAAGAATTAGAAGATATTAGTAACATGAAATATCCAATTTTCATAAAGTTAAAGATGAATGAATTAACTAAAATTGTTCAAACTCATTTGGGAGGGATTATTGAAAATATTGGTTTTAGTGAAGATTGGACCATATCCATTGAAATGTTCTCAGAAGTAAACATCCATATGGCATATTCTTATTTCGGAGATGAGTTTGGTGATGGAATAAAGGCAGAATTTAAATTTTATTTTTCTGGTGAGAGAGTTTTTTGGGTTCCGGGAGAAGATAGTGCTACATTTATCGATATTGTAATGGATATTATAGAAAGAAAAATCAAAGAACAAGAACCATTTGAAAAAAAATATAACACTAAAACAGAACTAATGCAAAATGTTTTAAAACAGCGAAGAGAACCCTTTAAATTTCTAAAAGAAGAAGATCAAGAAAATTTGTCCTCATTTATAGGTGCTAAAGTATGGAAAGAAGCTAATATTTGGCATATTAAAAAAGAATTCTTTCCACAAATCTTTATTGAAATAATATATAATGATGAAGAGGGTTTAGATATAAAATTTTCAGGAGAGAATCTCTCCACTAATATAGATAGTTACCATATTGAGTTCATAGGGATTTTCCTCATAAACCATATTTTAAGGTTTATTACTGTAAATAATTTAGATAAAGAATTACCTGATATTTGTTATATTATGTTTTCAAGGTATTACACTAAAAATATTGGAAAATGGGATCATAGAGTAAGATAAAGGTATATAATTTTTATCTTAAAATGTCTATTTAGCTGTCCAATATACAGACCTACCTTTTTTCCCTGCTCGAATGATTTTATTTGAGTTCTCTAAATCTGACATAACTTTCCAAATCTGGCTATTACTTAGCTTAAAATATCTTCTTAATTCCGGAGTAGTCATTTTGGTTCCATTTAATAAATTAGGGATTAATCTTTCGATTTCTTCTATTGTATTTTCATCCGAATCTTTTGTATTGTCATCATCTTTATCATTCTCCATTTCTGTTATTATTCTGGAAGCAATTTTATTTAATTGGCTAATATTGTTTTCAAGATCCTTTGGTTTCATAAATAAGCAACAAAGTTCTAAATCTCTTGGAAATGCTACTATGTAAAAGTTGTCGTAAAGTATGGCTCTCGGCTTCTTTACAGATTCATTACCTCCACGAAATGCTAAGTAGAAATTCATTGCAAAATCATCTAATCTAACATTTTTATTTTTGTTATCATATTCCTTTTTCCATTTGAGGAATGGGCCATCGATCATATCAAATCCGATTAATGCAGCTCCGAAAATCTCATTTTCAGTAAAATTCAATCTTTTCTTCTCCTCCTTATTGCAATTTTATCTAATTCTTTTTTTATAATATTCAATAATTTTACACGTTCTGAAGGATCTATAGCTGTTAATCCATAGGTTTTTATATGTAATATATCTTCAACCCTTTTATAATCCATTCGTCCATCCGTTTTAACTAAATCTTGCTTATTAGCAATAGCAATAATGGGACAATCTTTACCTACAAAATGGCAAGCGTAATTAATTAACTCTCTAGAATTTAGGACATTTCTAGGCGTAGAATCGGTGACAATAAATATTATGTCAGATCCTAAAAGGTAATCTCTAGAATACGTTTTTAAATAACTTTGTTGACCGCCTAGGTCCCAAACTCTTAAAATATATTCTTCAAGCTTAACAGTTTTTAAATCTAGTCCATGAGTAGGAAAGTATAATCGATTTATCTCATTCTGAGCCAAAAGTTTTGTCAAAGTCGTTTTTCCTGTAGCGGGATAACCTATTAATGTTACTTTTGCCAGTTTATCAATTTCAGAACATAGCATTTTAATTCATCAATCAACTGATGAGTCTTTATAAAGATATTAAAAAAAAAGAATATGAATCTGCGAAATATCCAGATATTATAAATTTGATTAATCAAGAAATATTCTAAATTTAAGTCAAGGGCTAATTATCTTTTTTTCAAAAGAAATTTTTGCATCCATTTTGGAAGTAGAAATCCTCCATACCAGAAAATTGCGCTTGTTATTAATATCACTCTGGTAATTATAATTAATGCTTCATTTAAGGGTATAGATGAATCTAATAATGCTCCAACAGCAAAAGTTATATAGGCTACAATTAAAAGTTTTCCTTTGAGTCTCACTTCTGGATCTTTAGATTTGAGAGAAAGATTTGCAAATAAAAATCCTGTAATCACAACTATCATTAGAAAAATTATAAGGAAAATCATAATAAAGGATTTGTAATTCACATCTACAGGTCCATTCAATTCTCCTATTAAACTTGGATTTGAAAATAAGAAAGTAAAAAATAATATCTCAAAAATAGCACCAATTAATGTAAAAATTAATAAAATTAATTTACGTCTTTCAGGATAATGAAATTCTGTAAAAGCAATTAACCAAAGAACTATTGCTAAAGGGACAAATATATTTCCAATTAAAAAATATATCCAAGAAGGAATTCCTACTCCATTACTTATTGCAAAAAGAAAAGAAACACTTGAAGGCCACCAAGGCTCTGAAATAAATACCCATGTCCCTCCAACAAATAGATAAACTCTATCTTTATACTTAAAATATCGGGTTAAAATTATTAAACCAACGAAAAGAGAGATTGCAACAAATATAAGAGAAAATACTCCATTTAAAATATCTAAAGGATTTAATGACATTGTCTTAGATTCTTTTATTTTTATTCAGTATAAATAAAAATTAAGACTTAGGATTATATAAATTTTAAATTTTTTATGATTATTTTCCTAAAAAAATCATATATTATATAAGAATATCAGAAGTATCAATGAAAAAAATGTAGGGACAATTAAGCTGATTGTTAGTAAATTCTGTGATACTTTTATGCATTCTTTCAGAGTCTCTATAATTGTATCAAAATACTGAGGATTTCCCCAAATCTTCACATTTACAATTGATTCTTTATAGAGAAATTCAACAGGTTCCATATTTCTTTCCGCTTCCTCAATAAGTATTTCTAGTTTATTTAGGATGTAATTTGTTCTAATTTTATCTCCAATTGGGGAATAACCTCTATTTGAAAATTGACGAGCAACAGTATGAGAATCTGAAGTAGTTATTTCACCTTTTTCAATACCCCTATTTTGTAAAAAATTAAGAATATTAGAACGAATTTCTACATAGGCATTGTTTGCATCAAAATGAATAAGAGCCGTTTTATAACCTGATTCTACATTTTTAAATAAATGAACAACTATCCCACCAACTCCAATTCCGTCATTTTCTGAATATTCATCTAAAGGATCTTTAGCAACTCCATATAACATATGAACTTCTTTTACACTTTTTACAGTGACGCTTTCCATATACTTTTTAGACACATCTATCAAATCATTTGCTTCTATGCTACCTTTTTTAATTAAGATTTCATCTCCTATAATTGCATTATGAGAATCAATAATCATTATTTCTTTATATCCATTAGAAATTGCAATGTCTCTTATTTTGTCTCCAATTTCAAGTTCAATATCATCGGAGGGAAGTGGGTGTCTTGTAATAAACACTATCGGGATATCTGCAACTTCTGTGCCAATGAGTTTAGCTGAATTAGAAATCTTTCTCGTAAAATCTCTTATTTGCTGAATCCATTTATATTCTTGATTTGAAGTAATTTCATTGATGTCTTTCTTAACTTTTTCAACAATTTGATCAACAAACTCCTGAGATGTTAAATTTTGGGTGTGATCATTAGTACTATGATAAACCGTTATTCCTGGAATATCCTTAAATTCTTTATAGATATTTTCTGGTAGATCTGAGGAACCACATGTTTTAAAAGGGCCAAAATGAACATTTGGAATAATAAAAGTTCCTTTAATTTCTTTACTTTCAATATTTCGAATAAAAAGATATTGTATTTTAACATCAGATCTTATACCTAATCGATCAAAATAACTTTCTATAATATTATCGTTACCTTCAGTCATCATCGAAAGAACAAATGCTCTAATAAACGAATAACCTCTAATCCCTGTTACCTCTTGATAAATGTTGCTTACTCTGAATAACCCTCTTCTATATGGAATTGCAAATAATAACGCACATGCAACAAAAAATATCATAGCCCTGATAAAAAAATCAATATTAAATTGACCTGTATATAAACTATAAAGACCTATTGCGGTTATTGGTTGAATAAGGGCTAATATCAAATTTCCTGGACGTCCTACTGTTGTAAATGAAAAGTAGATTACAAAAGCTACTATATAAGAAAGAATTGAACCCAATATGAGAAATACTTCCTGATAGTAAATATCGTGTAACAAAATGGTAACTATTTGACCAAAAATTAAAGTAACTTCCATCATTGCACTATAAAATGCATTCATTTGAACTGACCATCCAACTGGTGGTGGTTTAAGAAGAGGTGATCTTTTTGAATAAAAGATCATAGAAAATAAGCTACCACCAATAGATGTGAGTAAAAAAAGAAATATAAATCGTATAAAATGAAAAAAATCCAACTTTTCTATCCAAATATAATTTAATAATAAGGAGACAAATCCTAAAATAATTGGAGTGCCAAATAATATAGAAAATGCTAACTTTTTTGAAGAAAAAAAATCTAAATAAGAAATTATTCCAGGAATTTGACGGTTATGTGGTTTTTTTATAATCATATACGGATAACTTAAATAAATTACAATTAGTAATACTTAATTGAAAAAATACCTTCTAATTTAATGAATACCTTATACAATTATATCTTTATGTAAAATATAATACTAAATTATAATCACGAGAAAAATTTTGTAGAACAAAATGGAAATAGAAACAGAACAGCTATTAAACTTAGCAAATAAACGGTACTCAGAAATCTTTAAAGATGGATTTAAATTGTTTAGACAGACCTATGGTACATTAATTTTACCATTAGCGCTTTTTCAATTGGTCCTAATTATCATTAATATCTTATTATTAACTGATTTTTTAGTATTTATTAATTCTTTAGCGCCAACTTATGATAGTATAATGAATAAATACCTCGGAGGATTTACTCTCACAGAAGCCGAATGGAGTTTTTTATCTACCTTTTTATTATTAGATTGGATTTATTTATTTCTCCAAAATTTAATTGGGGCCATAATAATAACTATAGCTATGAGTTCAGTAAGTTCTTATGTATATAAAAAATATTTGAGAGAAGATGTTAATTTTATCGAATCATTTAAATCATCATTTAATAAAAAAATGTTTTTGGCAGTCTTGATCATAGGATTTTGTTTACCTGTAGGATCTTTGCTATTATTTGTCCCTGCAATATTCATATTTGGGTTCTTTATTTTTATTGTATTCACATTTAACATGGAGAGTAATAATAACCCTATCTCAGAAGCTCGAGCAGTCTCTAAAGGGAATTTTTGGAAGATTCTTGGTGTTTTTGTTCTCAACTTCATAATTATTTCATTTATAGGTAGTGTTTTTGAAATGCTCTTTAATACCTTGTTAAATACAAGTTCTCCGATATTTATTGCAAATTTTAATAGTTGGTACGATCCTGCTTCAAGAAACTATGGAATGATTATTCTTTACCAAATTCTCATGAGTTTTGTAGAAATCTTATTTGCACCTTTATTTATTTGTTTATTAACCGTATTGTTTTCATCTTTAAAAGCAAAAAGAGACTTAACTCAAGGGGATTATTTTATTAGAAAATCTTATGAACAAATTCCTACTCAGAAATTAGATAAGATGGAAAACTATGAGCCGTTATCAAAAACTCAACTGAAAGATAAGTTTTACTGCCCGTTTTGCGGACATTTTGTGTCCACACCAAAGAAATTCTGTCCTAAATGTGGAGAATCTCTAGATTTTTTAAGTGGATAAAATTATAGAATTAATAGTCTTTAAAAAAATGTACATTCATATTGAGAAAAAGTTTGAATTAGAAAAAGAAGAAATTCGAAATCCTGTAGTTTTAATTGGATGGCCTGGAATTGCTTTAGTTGCCAAATTAGCAATCACTTCAATACAAGAATCAATTAATGCTAAGGAATTTTTAAATATTCACTATTTTGATTTCCCTGCAAAAGCAGTTGTTGAGAAAGGTGCTTTAGAAATTCCCATAGCTACTGTATATTACAAAGGAACTGAGAAAGAAGATGGGAATGATTTTTTCATTCTTACTGGAACATATCAACCCCAATCACCTCAGGGAGTGTTTGAATTCTGCAAAATCTTTTGTGAAGAAATGCAGAAAATAACTGGAGATAAAATAAAAATGTATTTAAGTACAGGAGCTATGATATCTGAAATTGCCCATGATACACCCGCTGTATATGTTTGTGGAACTGATCAAAGTTTAGTAGAATCATTTTTGAAATGGGATAATACCAAATTATACGAGGGTGGTTATATTTCAGGAGCGAATGGTATTCTGCCTGCTTGGGCTGGGGCAAAAGGGTACGCTCCAGGAATTTGTATTCTTGCAGAAACTCTTCCTTTACCAATGATGACCTTAGATCCGCGTAGTTCTAAAGCATTAGTCACTATCTTGAAAGAATACTTTTCTATAGATATGGATTTCAGTAAACTCAACGAAAAAATCAAAGAAATGGAGCAAATTTTTGAATCATTTAAAAAGCAAGCTGATGAATTTATGCGAGTTCCACGGGAAGATAAAGGAACAGATTCTTATTTCCGTTAATAATTAATTTATATTCAACCTTATCAAAATTTATAAAAAATGGAATTACTAAATATTTGTAATAAATAAGCTTTAATGAATAATCGTGCAAAACATTAGCTTCATTGAAGGCCATAAAAAAATTAAGGATAAAGTAGACCTTTATGGGATCAATGACCAATCTTATAAATACATTAAAGATATTGTTACTCTAATTAATAAGGAAATAGGGATTAACAAAATTTTATCAATCTTATTATTTGGAAGTCAAAGATCCAAAAAAGAAGCTTCTAAAATCTCTGATTGCGATTTATTAATTATTTTTAAAGATAGAGTCTCAAATCATCACATTAAAGAAATGGAGAAATACTTTATTGCATTAGAAATCAAACATAAATTTAGAGAGTTTAATAAACACATATCTAGAAAAATATTGGGAGTAATAAACCAAACAACTGGAATCTTTGTTAGTCACTTCTTAACAAGAAGAAAATATTGGGATGATCTAACCTTCCATAAGATTTTTCGTGTCAATAAAGTATTTTCATCAATTTTTGCTCCGCGTAATATTGTTTTGGGAAACATACTGACAAATAGTTCAATCCTGTATGGAGATGATTTGCGGGAAGATATTAGACCAAAAATACAAATTACTATTCAGGAAATGTTTAGAAGCACTGTTATGAATTTGATGATTTCTTTGTTTTCATTAGCAATTTCATTTCTAAAAAGTCTAAAACCTACAAAATATCAATTGGAGGCAATTAAATGGGCTTTAAGAGCTTCAAATTATTATTGTTTTCGAGATTCAGTGAATCTTTCTGAAATTGCTAATCGTTTTATTTCTTTTGAAAGAAATAATAAAAGGAATAAAGCTAGACGTTTCTTTTCAAACTTTCTTCAATTAAGGCAAAAACCACGTATTGATATGAATTTTATGATACGCTGTCCTATAAGAATCATGAAGATCCATATTCAATCAATAATTTTTAAAAAACTAATTAAGAGAAACAAAAAAACAAAAATACAACCAGAAAGCGTTAAACCACTAATATCTGATCATACGTTTCCTTTGAGAATATAAAAATTAAGAAGCATAAAAAACCAATACATAACAACTTCTAAGAGCTTCCATTCTGGAATGCCTTGTCTGCTTCAAATCTGATAAAGATATGACTTATAATCCCGTGCGCAAGATATGGCACTGTACAGACTGCTACGAGAAACTGAGGAAAGGAAACATAAAACGAGGGACTCCAGGAGAATTTCCATAAATCTTTCCTTATCTTCTTCTTAAAAAGGGACTCTTGATTGAATGAATTTAAAATTAAATGTTCTTCTTATTAAAAATATCAGTAATTTTAGTTTAGAAACATAAAAATATAAATATTCTAAAATTTATTTTAAATTGTAATTACAGTTATTTTTGTGAAACCCTAAAATATGGGTTGAATTATTCTAAACGCTGAGGAGAATAACCGAATTGGTGAGAAAATGGTCGAGAGTATAGATATACGCGAACTCTTCTTCGACATATTAGATATAGTTAAATTTGAATTAAAGTTCTACAGATATCGCGAGTCTCCAATGTTTGAGCGCATAGTAAAGACCCGCGTGTTCCAACAGAAACTTCAGAAGCTGAAAGACTTTATTAATACTTATTTTGATATAATGTATAAGGATGAAGATAGTCCAATTAATCAAGCAGCTCTTCACACTCAATTAGATAATATTGCAAGATTAACAAATTATTATGATGATTTATCAGATTTCTATACAGATCATACCAAAATAATGATTACAAAAGAAAAGCTTCAAGGATTAATAGAATATTCACACGTGGAAGTTCTGTTTTTAATATTCACTAATATTTTAGATTGGGAGCATTATAAAGCCAGTTTATTATTTCCCACCGACAAATCTAAAGAAAAATTGCTTAAGGAATTTCTTGCCAAGTTAGCTAGTTCTGAAATAAAAGATGTGCAAGATATTGTAGATCTGGAACAAACTATAGAAAATTTTGTACAAAGCATTGAAGTTTAGTTTCATTTGGATCTATTTTGTGAAAGAAAAAACTCTTTTTTGATTTATAAAAGATATCTTTAAATTAGTTTTACCTTGTTCTAATAGTGAAATAATGTTTTATTGATACATTTCTTACTAAATCAATTGTGATCTCAAATGCAAATCACTGTCAAACTTTATGGGGATTTACGTATGAAAGCCCCTAATAAAAATAATTTATATGGAATGCCTAATACTTTAACAATTAAACTTGAAGGAATAAAAACTATATTTGACATTTTAAATAAGTTTAATATATCAATTCGAGAGATTAGCCATATTTTTTTAAATGGTGTATATTCTAATGTCCAAAAGGAAGTTAAAGAGGGAGATAGAATTGGTATCTTTCCAAGAAGAATGGGTTTGATTTTTGAGGAAATCAAATCTCCATTTTAGACAGAAAGGTCAACTTACTTCAATCTTGTTTCTCTGTATACTCAGGTTGTTCCTATGAAAAATGGGACAATAAATAGAAATATATAGGTAATTCATTATGTATTTGCTAAAGCAATATAGAGAATGTTAAAGAATAAAATTTTATTCAGAGATCGAATTATTGAAATGGCAGATTGTCTCGATAAAATCTTAGATATATATGAAAATAGTGAAGTAAAAAGATATCATTTTCTAATTACTTTAATGAAAGATCTCGATAGAGAAATATCAAATGCCATCCGTATAAGAAATTGCCTAATTTTATTAGTTAATTTATTTTTTAACCCAGATTCTCCAGATTATGCATATAATAAAGGTAAATCGACCCGACAGCTTTCTCAGACTGAAAAACATGAAATGTTAGAATTATTAAGATGTGAGTTTAATAATTGATTAAGTTTTAAAATACTTTTAACTCAATTTCTTTCCATTCATCATATTGGTTGAAAATATTATCAATTTCATCAAGAGTTTCTATGAGAACTCTCCTTGTTTTATGATCTTCTCGAAATGTATCAACTATTACAGCATAGAGATCAATATCATATTCTTGAGCAAGATCAGAAATTTTAATTAAATCTTCTATATGAACACCTTTTTCTTCTAGTTGTTGGAGCGTATTTTCAATTTCTATTTTTAATTTTATCGTTGCATTTAAAGCTTTAGTACACTTATTTAATAGTTCCTCCTCCTTATCGCGTACAATAATCTCCTCTTCTGACAGATCTGGTTTTTCTCTCACAATTTCCAATCTTTCATTTAGAAGATATTTAACGCGTTCATATATTTTGATTGCTTCGGCAATATAGCGAGTTCCTCTAAATAAATGCTGTTTTCGTTGTAACCTTGCTTCTATGATTTTTAAATAAGCATCTTCATAATATGTTTGAATTTCACCAAATGTACTTTTCTCCCATTCACTAATTTTTACATAGAGTTGTCTTAAAGCTTTTGTTAATTTCTTCTTTTCCTCACGCTCTAATTCCTGCTGATTAAGTTGTTCGTAAATATTGTTAGCTTCATTTTTAATCAGGAGAACCCTTAGATACATTATGTGAGCCCTTTTTTCAATGTTGGTAATACTTCGAGATACTCCTTCACGTTCACAAAATTTAAATATTATTATAGCGTCCTCAAGTAATTTATTAAATTTTTCCTGATCATTTGTCATATAATATTTCGAATCTTGAACTTTTTGTATTGCCCTATCCATTTGGATTTCTAGTTCGAATATATAATCGATTAAACTAACCTGTTTTCTTTCTGATAAAATTCTGGATTTATATCCCATATCTTTTTCTACATTCTTGCTTGCTAAAAACCAAAATACTGCTGCTGGTAACCAGAAAAAAATACTAAAAAGTATCATATTAAAAATACTCCCTAAAATCGAAATTAAAGTAAATGATATTAATAATGTTATTCCTTTACTTATTTGTTCAGAAAGTTTAAAAAAGGAGGCTGCTGTTCCTTTATGTTCTGGCATATTCACATCGATCATAACGGCATTTCTATTAGCTACAGGTCCAGCACCTAACATTGAAGCCATTAAGGCAAAGATAAAATATATTATATATGTAGGATAAGCTACAAATATTTCTCCAATTGTTCGTATAATGTAAAGAAAAAGTTCCTCAGTGGGTATAGGACTAGGATAGGTTATATTCAAATCTGTAGGGTTAATTGGACGTAAGGAAAGAAGTAATACAATTGCAAACGGAATTGATAAAATAAGACATATCGTAGCTAATCTAGCTCTATTTTTTTTATTACGACGAAATAAAATATCTCCAAGTCGAGCAAATACCGCATTACCAAGAATATATCCAATACCAATCATACCTGCAAAAATTGTCGCTGTTTGGAGTTGAATTTCACCTGGAATTTGATCAAAATATTGAAGAACCAGCATAGAAGTAGTGAAATAAACTAATACTGTTCCTGGAATAATAGAAAAAAAGCCTTGAATTATTAAATAACGATTCGATTTTTTATTTACAATTGATTTTAAATCTTCTTTAGAAATACGATAACTATATTCTAAATCTAATTCTACTAATTCTAACAATTCGTCTTCACTTGCTCCTCTTTGGGGGATTTTAATAAAAAAGAGTAAAAACATTACGAAAATGCTGATCCCCGAAAGTAAAAGAAAAGGGAATCTCCAAGAAAAAATTGGACCCAGGAATGATGATAATCCTTGACCTGCTCCATTTGAAACTGAACTTAAAATTGCTAAGGTTCCGAACCATCCAGATCTTTCTTCAGGAGGTATTGCATCAGAAATTATCGAATATCCTACTGGTAATACACACCCCAAACCTGCTCCGCTTGCGACTCTTGAAATAACAAGGATGATATAAGAACCTGAAAAGGCTGTTACAATCATGCCAATTGTCCATGATAGAGCTCCTAGCATTATTACATTCTTCCTATTGATTCGATCAGTATAATAACCCCAAAGTAAAGCAAAAAATGCACTAATTAACACAAAAAAAGCATCTGGAATTGCTATTAATGCTTCAGGGATGCTAAATTCTGCTTGAATCGTAGCATAACTAGGAATAAGCATATTAGCACATGCTGTTGATACAAAAAGTAATAACATTACTAATATAATCGGTGCTAGATCCTTGAATTTTACTGTCGTAAGTTTAAAGCGTCCAATAAGCTATTACCAAGATTTTGTGATTATATTTTATAGCATTTGAGACTTAAAAAAATTTTAGAGCTTTAAATAAAAATCAAAAGTAGCGTCCACATGAAGATCTATTGTATCAAGTAATAATTTTTCTGTATCTTTTTGATCTAAGATCAGTGGTAATTCAGTACAACCTAAGATTACTCCATCTATATCATTAAATTTTTCAATAATCTGAATTAATTTCATTTTACTTTCTTGTTTAAAAAAGCCTATGACTAATTCATCAAAAATAATTTTATCAATGATATCTTGATCATCATTAGAAGGTGTAATTATCTCAATACCTAATTTTTTACAATAATCTTGATAAAATGTAGATTGCATTGTATATTTTATTCCTAAAAGTAGTAATTTTTTCATTTTCAATTGTTTTGCTATCTCTACTGTAGGTTTTACAATACTAAGAATAGGTATTTTTGATAATTCTTGTAATTCTTTAAAAACCGCATGAACAGAGTTTGCCGACATAATTATAAAATTTGCCCCACAATTTTCCAATGCATTTATACCACTCATAAGGTATCTTATATACTCTTCTTTTTCACCACTAATTTCATATTCAATTACTTTCTGGAAATTTAAGCTGAAAATTACAATCTCAGGATAATTATAATCACCAAAATTCTCATAATACTTCTGGAGAATTGAATCATAATACTTAATGGTTGATTCGTAAGATATTCCACCCAGAATGCCAATTCTCTTCACTGTTTTTACACTTCCGTTTTTAATCAAATTGCCCAATTATAAGGTATATCTTTAAATTTTATAATTTAAAGATTTTGACCTAAAAAAACATTGTCTTGTTCAAGATTTCGAAAATTCTCTACATTTCAACACCTTACTAACTTAAATAGTCGTATTAAGGATTTTTTATTATATATCTATCAATTTTACATATGAAAATTAGTAATAAATTTTATCAGTAATGACTTTCCCTTCATCTGAAATCTCTAATCCTTCCATTGCCAATAGTATATGTTTCATTTTAATACCCCCTTGATATCCCCCGAGATCTCCATTAGTTTTAATTGCTCTATGACAAGGAATCACAATTGGAAATGGATTTCTAGCCAATGAATTTCCAACTACTCTGGCTCCATTTAGTATACCAATATGATTCGCAATCCGCTTATAGGTACTAACCCACCCTCTAGGAATCTTATATTCCGCTTGAAGTACTTTCTCTTGAGTTTCTGTACATAAGCTAAAATCAAGGATATTCAAATCAAAATGAACATCATCACCCTTTAAAAATTGTGTGATTTTTTCACCAAGCGCTTTTATTGATGAAGAAGATCCAAGTTTAATATGTTTGAAAGACATTAACGTTTTTTCCTCTGATGTATGTTCAGGATCACTAAGAAATATACGTTGTATTAGTAAATTAGTATCAGTTCCCTTCCATATGATAGTAAAAGTATCAAATGGAGAAGAAAATGTAAGATACTCCATGCTATATAACCATAATTATTAAAATTTAAAATTTTATTTTATGGTCTATTCATAACTAGATAAAAAATAAAAAAAAATGAAAAGAACCTACTCAAATTTGCCAGTATACTCAGGAAAATTTTCTGGTGGCCATGCTTTCGGTGTATTTCCAACTTTGCTAAATCGATGATCACAACCTTGAGCTCCATTTGCTAAGGATTTGGTACGTGTTAGACCATATCCAAGAGTATTTGCTTGAGCAAAATCAAGAAGACATCCAAATGGAGCATATTTTTCTGCTCCCAATTTATTATATATCTTATGAATCGCGCATTCAGATACATTCAAACCATAATCGAAATCCTCATTTGTACCATCCACATATTCCATAACCCAGTTATCAGGATATTTCCTTTTCAATGTATCATCGCAATGAGCCTTTGCAGAGCTAAAAAAGACATCGTTGAAATAAAAATCTATTAGTTTCATCCCTTTCTTTTCTGTTCGTTCCATAGCCTTTTTTGTTTCTATCTCCGTAAATTTAATAGCAAATTCCCCAATTTCTCGATAAGTGTATCCTAATTTTTCAAGAATAAAAAACATAGCTAATAATGATACTTTATCTGTAATTATTGAGATAAAAAGATTCCTTTTACCTCCAACATCGGGAATTTTAGGTAAAAGTTCTTCATACTTTTTTCGCATTTGATTGATCAATTCCTCTGACTTAGCTTCATCAAATCTCTCCATTAGGAGATCTTTAGCAATTATTAGAGAATACCCAAATCTTTTCATTAATTGTGGTTTCTCTTTCATATAATAATTTACCATTCAGTATCACTGTTATTGAGATTAGATTAATTGATTGATTAATTCAAGAGAAAGAACCCTAATTTTTAAATATAGTATTAATTTGAGATCTTACCTAAGTATCATGCATATATAATGAATTATACGTGAAATCATCGATACCTACGTTTGTTCAGAAAATAATGGTCTATTTTAAAAAATCTTAGGAAAATATAATAATTTGAAAAAGTTAAAAATCATGGATGTTTAGGTTCTTATCAAAATATTTGGATCCTTCTTCTGAATTGGAATTATATCTCCAAATTTTATTTCTTTAAAATTATCGAGATGACAAACCCAACAAAATTTGTTATTTAGTGAATTTATATTACCGCAATTAGAACAGACCTTAAAATCCTCTGGATGTGAGAAAATATGTTTTTTTTTGTAATACCCTTTTAATTTCCATTCCAAATTTCTTAAATCTTTTAAATATTCGACAAAGAAATCAAATAATTTAAGGTTTTGTAATGTCCTTCCTGTTTTCTTAAAATTTATACCACATAAAATACTTGACAAATGAATTATCGAGTTGATTGTAGGTGTGGGCACATTTAAAAACTTAGCTAATGAAGCAACTGGTACAAGTCCCGTTGGTACATCTTCTGTAAAGTATCTTGTTATCAATTTATTAGGAGCATTTATATTTTTGTATGCTTCGACATTTTGAATAGATTCATAAATCTCATTTGTATTAACACCATATGATTTTTTTACCCATTTATGATATCTTAATTGTTTTAATCCTAACTGCAAAAAAATTACATTTAGCTCTAATTCAATATTCTCGAGAACTTCACATACTCGTGGAGTCGCTCCTTCTTTATAAAACTTGAACTTTTTACCAAAATCCATCATACCCGCATTTAATAGAGATATTGCAGGATGTAATAACATTCCAATATTGTTTAAGGTCACATCAAGGTAATTATCAACAGGATTAAGTTGAGGAAATATATCTTTTAACTTATCATATACTAAATATGTAAATTTACCTGGAAAAGTTGAAAAATTAACTGTATCTTTAATTGTAATTATATTAACCTCGTTTCCAGTTAATTCTCTTGAAGTAAAAAGGAGTGTTTGAGTTTCACCAATTTTAATGAAATTCTTCCTATTTATCTTCTCAATAATTCCTTTAAATTCTACAGATCCAAAGGTTCTTCCTGGATTTAATATTATGATTTGGTTAGTAGATAATAAAGAACCCAATTTTTTGGCAATACTCTTATGGGCTGAAGCAGGAATGACCACCATTATTACATCTGCGTCCTTTATAGCCAATTTTAAGTTTTGCGTAATTAATTCAAGAGGAAAAAATCCTTCTAATGCACCTTTTGCTTTAATTCCTCCTTTTTGTTTGATAGCACTTATTCTTGAATAAGACCGATTATAAAGTGAGACGGGGAATCCTTTTGAAGAAATATAGGCAGCAAACGCTCTACCACCTGATCCTGCACCAATCACGCAAAACCTCACTCATTCATCACCTTACCATAAAAAAATTCTTTTTGAAATTTACCTTCTGATATTAATATATTAGGATGCTTTTCGATGACTTTTTTAATCCTTTCTCTTTCATCAATTTTCTTTTCGTGTTTAATGTCCCAAGAATAACATGCACCATTAATAATTTTCGTTTTAATTTGCCCCAATGCAAATAGATTATTTTTTAAGTGAGGAGCATCAAAAATTCCATATTTTACGAGCCGATTCAGAACTTTATAGTTTATCCACGGGTTTTTTTGTTCCTTATATGTTTTCGCTAAGTGAGGAATCAAATTGATAATCCATTGGGCTTCTTCTATTAATTCTTCTTTTCTTTTACTAATTTTCTTATCAATAAAATTTAATTTACTGGCAAATGAAGTATTAATTACTTGATCTACAATGTTGCAACTTTC